>NZ_JACCQA010000069.1:0-16929 GCF_015712215.1 Burkholderia sp. 9779_493 | reverse complement strand
TGCACTGATTGCATTGACCTGCCTGGCGCTGACCGCTTGCGGCGGTGGCGACGACAATTCCTCGCCCGCGGCGTCCGGCGGATCGGGCACGACCAACAACGGCGGCAGCGGCGGGACGGGCGGCACGCCAACGACGGGCACATCCGACGGCAATTCGGGTTCGCCGACCGCCTCGAACGTCGAGTGCGATCCGGTCTACCAGCAAGGCGATACCGTGCAACTGCACATGTACACGCAAGCGACGGCGCAGAGCCCGGCGGTTGACAACGGCGTGTACACGCGGACCTTCGCGCCGGCGACGTTCGAGGGCGTGGCGCTCACGCAGCAGGCCGAAACCACGACCGGCTCGCCGATTCAGACCAACCACTACTATCTTGTCGGCAACGGCGTGCGCACGAACTACGGCGGCGAGGTCTACAGCGGCAGCACGCTCGCGTTGCGCGATGTGAACTCGCCGCCCTATGTCGAGACGATCGGGCTCACGGGAAGCGAGACGGTGAATTATGTCGATACGCCCGTCTTTCCGTCCGGCGGCGCGCAAACGTCCGTCTCGATCCAGCGGACCTACGTCGCGCGCGAAACGGTCAGCCTCCGGAACGGCAAGGTCTTCGCGAACGCATGCCACTATCACACGACGGAGACCTTCACCAACCCGGCGTTGACCAGCAAGACGATCGCGGACGACTGGCTCGCGCCGGGTGTCGGCATGGTCAAGTCGGTCGCCGATGTGGGCGGCACGCAGATCATCACGCGCGAACTGGAATCGGCGACGGTGGGCGGCAAGTCATACTGAGTATGCATGGACGGCGGGCGGGGATTGGTTGCGCGCCCGTGGTTGACGATGCTGCGTGGCGGCATGCAGCAGGTCACGTCGTCACGCGGGCGCCGGCCCGATTTTCCGACTGGCAGGAACGTGACGGCGCGCTCTGTTGTCCGCCGTCGAGATAGCCGTTGCAACGACGGGCGTTGATAGAGCGAGCCGCGCGAATTTCATCCAGAAACCCCAAGCGGTTCAGGCGAGAAAGTTGCTCGACATCTTCCCGACGCCGTCGTGGCGACCGCAGCAGCAATGGGAAAACGTGCGGGCCCCTTGATCGGCTCATGTCGACGCAGGCGAGCCTTCGTGCCGGACGGCATCGTGTGGTCAACAAAGTGGGGGAACACAAGCGTCCGCACTGGCCGGATCGCCACATGCACCGCCTCATATCATCCGACGAGCGTCTATACTTTTTGATCGTCATGCCGGCGCCGTGGGCGCTGGTGATACATCACTATTGCTGGATTCGCGCCAGGATTTCCTGTCACGACGGTGCTCGCCCATGCGCGGCGCCGGCTTTGCGAGCCCGATTGCCGCGAGAAGGCGCCGGCGCCTGGAACGCTCGGCCCATTGGCGCGTGATCGCGTGCTCCGGAGGTGCGTTATGAACTGGATCGGTACGTGGCGTAATCAATACGGCTCCACACTTTCCATCACCGACGACAAGGAGGGCGCCATTCGTGGCGTATTCAGCACCGCGTTGCAGGACAGCGCCTTCTTCGGTCACGATCTGCCTGTCTCGGGCGTCTGGTTCGGCGATTGCATCAACTTCGCTTTCGGCATATCGAATGACCGGGTTACCGTGATCTGTTCTTTCACGGGCATGCTGCGTGACGGCAAGCTGCAGACGGTATGGCATGTCGTTACCAGCCAGGCGCCTCGGCCAGGCTCACGATCATCGGAGTCTGGATGGGCACATGCCGTCCAGACCAATGCGGATACGTTCGAGAGAGTCGCGGGGTAACGTATCTGCGAACTCGTGGTCCGGAGCGATTGCAAGGTGCGATGCCCGTTGCTGACCTGAACGGCGTGGCCAGGCGGGCGGCATGCAGGTTCGTGCCGAACGTCGTCACCGGTCCCGCCGCGCCTGGGCGGTCTCGCGCATCGGCGAGCTGCCGTGCCGCCCCGAACGCGCTGCGCGTCGAACAGGTCGGGCCAGCCTTACCCGCAGCCTTTCCTCCCGTCCGGGCGCAAGTCAATTCGACGCAGCGTCACGGAATGTCCCGTGAGGGGCTCACGCACACCCGCGCACGTACCGGTCGTACCCGACGATTCCCGGTTTGAGCGTCCCGTGCTCGTCCCAGTCATCCCAACCCGGAAATCGCAGCGGCCGGTCCGTCTGCCAGTTCGCGAGCCGGCGCGCGAGCGTGTCGCGATGCGCGGCCAGTTCGCCCGCCAGCGCCGCATCGTCCTGATACGCGTAACCGCCGTGCGCGTCCTGCACGCCATGCGCGAGCACCGGCGACAGCACGTCGTATCCCATGTAATGCAGCGAGTAATGAATCGGCCACAGCAGCAGGCCGATGTCGCCGCTGCGCCCGCCCGGGCCGAACGTCGCGGCCGGCGCACCGGTCGTGACCGAGCAGATCGCCCGCCGGCCGCGGAAGTGGCCGCGATCGTAGCGGCGGCTGCCCGTGTACAGGCCGCCGTTCACGAACACGCGATCGAACCAGCCCTTCAGCATCGCGGGCGCCGCATGCCACCAGACCGGAAACTGGAACACCACGAGGTCGGCCTGCTCGAGCCGGGCGATCTCCCGGCGCACGTCGGCGGGCAGCGTGGCATGCGTGCTCGCGTGGCGCTGTTCGACCAGCGCCGAGAACACGTCGGCGTTCGCGCGACACGGGTAGTGGCGCGGCGCCTCGACCGGATCGAACCCGTCCGCGTAGAGATCCGACACCTCGACGTCATGGCCGAGCGCGCGCATCGTCCGCGCGGCGGTGTCGCGTAGCGCGGCGTTGAACGAGCGGGGTTCGGGATGGCAATGAACGATCAGCGTGTGCATGGGCGGCGTTCCTCATGGTGTGTCGGTGAAGGCGGCTTGCGCCGGGATTTGCCTGATACGGTACGCGTTGCGAAAATGAACGGGAATTGGCCAGTTTCGCAAACGAGGTTTGCATGAATGAACAGCGGCTGTCATGGGACGATCTGCGGCTCGTGCTGGCGGTGGCGCAGGCCGGTTCGCTCGCGGGCGCGGCGCGGCGGCTCGGCATCAGCCACGCGACGGTGTTTCGCCGCCTCGCGGCAATCGAGGCCGAACTGGGCGTCAAGTTGTTCGAGCGCACCCGCGCCGGTTATGCGCCGACGCCGGCCGGCGAGGACGCCGCCGCTGCCGCCGAACGGATCCAGGACGAGGTGCATGGCGTCGAGCGGCGCGTGGCCGGTCGCGACGTGCGGCCATCGGGCACCGTGCGCGTGACGACGACCGATACGCTGCTGTCGGGCTTGCTGTCGCCGGTGTTCGCCGCGTTCCGGCATGCCTGCCCGGAGATCACGCTGGAAGTGTCCGTATCGAACGCGGTCTTCGATCTGTCGAAGCGCGAGGCCGATGTCGCGATCCGCCCGTCGTCGTCGCCGCCTGAGGTGCTGATCGGCCGCCGGGTCGGTACGATCGCACAGGCCGTCTATGCGGCACCCGGGTGGCGCGAGCGCGCCGACGATCTCGCGTGGGTCGGGCCGGACCGGCGGATGGGTTACCGGCCGCTCGAGCGATGGATGCATGCCCAAGGCGCCGATGCGCGTTGCGGGTATCGGGTCGATACGCTGCTCGGCCTGTTCGCCGCGGCACGCGCCGGCATCGGTGCAGCCGTGTTGCCGTGCTACCTGGCCGACGACGAGCGCGATCTGGTGCGGCTGGGCGGCCGGATCGACGAACTGGCGACCGACCTGTGGCTGCTGACTCATCCGGACCTGCGCGACACCGCGCGGATTCGCGCGTTCTCGTCGTTCGTCGCAACGTCGATCGAGGCCTTGCACGCGCGGCTCGCAGGTGACGCGCATCGCTGACGGACCCGCGGGCCGGATGCTTCGGCCTGCGAAGCGTTACGGCCGCGTCGTCCTTGGCGGTGCGGCCGGCCGCATTTCCCCGAGCCTCGCGCTCCTCGCGTCGACGCACGCATGCACCTTCCGCGACGGCAGCGCCTGTGTCGCGCCGACCGCTGACGTTGGCAGCGTCCTTCGACGGCGGGCACGGACATGACTCGAAGACGGTTTGACCGAACTGGACCCGCGCCTGATCGCGGCCCCGGAAACGCCAGGCAACGACACCTGCCGCTAGCGCGTCAGACGAACGATGAAACACACTGTCCTTGCCATCCTGGTCGGCGCGTGCGCCGGTCTGCTGGCGTTCGTGGCGGCAGTGAACAACAGCAGGCAAAAGCAGGCGGCACCACGCGTACCGCGGCCGGACGCATCGCCATCGCTGGATTTTCAGTACTTTCCCGGCGAGCCGACAGGCTATGCGGGATACACCGATCACGTCTCGATGCAGCAGACCGTCAACGATGACCTTGTCGAGCATGATGCCGACTGGCAATTCAGCCGCATAGGATTCGCGAAGGGATTCCTGCGTACGGTGCTGCGCCGAGCCGATCGCTCGCCAAATGCGCCCGGCATTTTTCGCATGGAACGTGTGAGCGAAGACGATGCGATGACGATCGAGTGGATCGCACGGATGCAAACGGACGGCATCGACAACGCTTCTCCTTCGACATCGAATGTGAAGTCGATCGTGGATGGGATGGCGTCCGACATTGCGTCGACCGGACCGCGTCGCTCGACGTTCGGGAGTCGCGCCGGGGTGGACGGCCGCGAGGGGTTGGAACGCGACGAAATTTCTGCCGAGCGATTGCGCGAACTCACGAAGCTCATGCGCGACGCGGAACGCAGAGGCGCGTCGCGGGCGGCCCATGCCCGGATCGTGCCGCGGGAATCGAGAGGTTGAGGGACGGGCGGCGCCGATCCGTCGGCTGGCGAACCTTGCGCTGTCGATCGAGCGTGCCGCCCGGCGTGTCCGACATCGCGTTTCAGGGGCCAGATTGCCGCGCCCGCCCTTGACGGCGTGGGCTGACGGCGCACGCGCGGCGCAAACATAAACGAAATGTGATCCCTTGCCGCCGCAAAATTTTGCACAATGACGGCAGTGCGGCCTTCCGCCGTGCTTCGCGCCGGCTCCGATCGCCGCCCGACAACCGTGACCGAGCCCTGCTCCGACGTGCCGCCGCCCACCGCCATGGACCAACCGAAACGTATCCTGATCGTCGAGGACGACGCCGACATCGCCGACGTGCTGAGCCTGCACCTGCGCGACGAGCGCTACGAAGTCGTGCACAGCGCGGACGGCGCCGAAGGGCTGCGCCTGCTCGAACAGGGCGGCTGGGACGCGCTGATCCTCGACCTGATGCTGCCGGGCGTCGACGGCCTCGAAATCTGCCGGCGGGCGCGCGCGATGACGCGCTACACGCCGATCATCATCACGAGCGCGCGATCGAGCGAGGTGCACCGGATCCTCGGCCTCGAACTCGGCGCCGACGACTACCTCGCGAAGCCGTTCTCGGTGCTCGAACTCGTCGCGCGCGTGAAGGCGCTGCTGCGGCGCGTCGATGCGCTCGCGCGCGATTCGCGGCTCGACGCGGGCACGCTCGACGTCGCCGGGCTGGCGATCGACCCGATCGCGCGCGAAGCGAGCGTCGACGGCGCACGCATCGACCTCACGCCGCGCGAATTCGACCTGCTGTATTTCTTCGCGCGGCATCCGGGCAAGGTGTTCTCGCGGATGGACCTGCTCAATGCGGTGTGGGGCTATCAGCACGAAGGCTACGAACATACGGTCAACACCCACATCAACCGGCTGCGCGCGAAGATCGAGGCCGATCCGGCCGAGCCCGTGCGAATCCTCACCGTGTGGGGGCGCGGCTACAAGCTCGCCGCGCCGGGTCAGCGGGACGCATGATGAAGCTCACGCTCACCCGGCGGCTGTCGCTCGTGTTCTCGATCCTGCTGCTCGCGTGCTCGGGTGCGTCGGCATGGCTGCAGATCCGCGCGAACGACATGCGCGAGAAGGAAGTCGTGCAGGCGCTGTCGCGCGACCTGGCCACCAACATCGCCGGCAGCGCGCCGCTGATGGACGCGAACGGGTTGCGCCCCGACGCCGTGCGCACGTTGTTCGGCCAGTTGATGGGCGTGAACCCGAGCGTCGAGGTGTACCTGCTCGACAACGCGGGGCGCATCAAGGGCGACGATGCGCCGCCCGGCCACGTGAAGCGCGACCGCGTCGATCTCGCGCCCGTGCAGCGCTTCATCGCGGGCCAGCCGCTGCCGATCCTCGGCGACGATCCGCGCAGCCCGGACGCGCGCAAGGTGTTCAGCGCCGCGCCGCTGCAGCGGCCAGGGCAGCCGCCGTCGGGCTACATCTACGTGGTGCTGCTCGGCGAGGCGCACGATCGGCTCGCCGCGCGCGTCGACGCCGGCAACGTGCTGCGCACGACGCTGTGGTCGATGGCGATCGTCGCGCTGCTCGGTCTGCTCGCGGGCCTTACCGCATTCAGCTTCATCACGCGCCCGCTGCGCCGGCTGACGGCCGCGATGCGCGACTTCGACGCGAACGGTGCGCCCGGCGCGCCGGGCGCGGCTGATGTGCAGCCGCCGGTGCTGCGTTTGCCGCCGGGCCGTCGTGGCGACGACATCGCGGTGCTCGAATCCGCGTTCGCGCAGATGGCCGACCGGATCGGCGACCAGTGGCGCGCATTGACGCGGCAGGACCAGCAGCGGCGCGAACTGATCACGAACATCTCGCACGACCTGCGCACGCCGCTCACGTCGCTGCACGGCTATCTGGAGACGCTGTCGCTGAAGGCCGACACGCTGGCCGAGCCCGAACGGCGGCGCTACCTGTCGATCGCGCTCGCGCAGAGCGCGAAGGTCGGGCGGCTCGCGCAGGCGCTGTTCGAGCTCGCGCGGCTCGAATCGGGCGGCGTGCAGGCCGAGCGCGAGCCGTTCTCGCTGGTCGATCTCGTGCAGGACGTATTCCAGAAGTTCGAGCTGAGCGCGCAATCGCGCGGCGTCGCGCTGCATGCGCGGATTCCGCCGCGCGTGCCGGTCGTGTCGGCCGATCTCGGGATGATCGAGCGCGTGCTGACCAACCTGCTCGACAACGCGCTGCGGCACACGCCCGCGCACGGCGAGGTCGAGATCGCGCTGGCGCCGCACGGCGACCGCGTGGTCGTGACCGTGTCGGATACCGGGGCAGGGATTCCGGCGGCGCGGCGCGAAGGGCTGTTCCAGCGGCCGATGAGCGGCGGCACTGCGACGAGCGGCGGGCTCGGCCTGTTGATCGTGCACCGGATGCTGGCGCTCAACGGCAGCGACATCCGGCTCGTCGACCGGGCCGGGCGCGGCGCGGTGTTCGAGTTCGCGCTGGCGGTCGCGTCGTCGGCGGCGGGCGACGCACGCTGAGCTTCGATCGGCGGCGTCAGCCGCCGCGCTTGCGTCGCACGTCGCTCGGCGTCGTGCCGGTCCAGCGCTTGAACGCGTGGCGAAATCCCACCGCGTCGCTGAAGCCGAGCGTCAGCGCGATGTCCTCGGTGCTGAGCGTGGTCGTGCTGAGGTAGTCGATCGCGAGCGCCTTGCGCACGCTCGTCAGCAGTTCGCTGTACGACGTACCTTCGGCTTCGAGCTTGCGGCGCAGCGTGCGCGAGGTCATGCACAGGATCTCGGCGATCGCGTCGATGTCCGGAAACTGCCCGGGCGTGCGCGTGAGTTCCTGGTATACGCGCCGCGTGACGCCGGCCTGGCTGCGCATTTCGTCGAGCAGGCTCGCGCAGTGCGACGACACCTGCGCAGCGGTGATCGGATTCGCGAGCTGCGGCGCGCGCGTGAGCCAGGCCGCCGGATAGCTGAGCACGTGATGCGGCTGGTCGAACGCGATCGGGCATTCGAGCGCGTCGGCCAGCAGCGCACAGTGCGGCGGCTGCGGCTGCGCAAACTGCGCGCGCGCCGGCACGCACCACCCGCCCATCACGTCCTTGATGATCGTCACGTGCAGCGCGAACTGCATGTCGATCAGGAAACGGTACAGCGGCTCGTCGAGATCGGGCAGCGCGACTTCGTGGCGGTCCGGAAACAGCCACGACGCGGTATCGCCTTGTTCGACCCAGCGGATCGGGAGCATGCCGTTCGCGAGCCGGTGATATTTGACGGCGGAATCGAACGCGTGCGCGAGCGATTCCGAGCACAGCATCGCGTAGCCGTACATCCCGTAGCTCGACGCGCGCAGCCGGCGGCCGACGCGCACGCCGAGGTCGGGGCCGTCGTAGCGGGCGACCGCGTTGCGCGCGGCCGTCAGGAACTGCAGCGGCGACGTGAGCGTGAACGGGTCCGCGACGTCGGCCGGCGCGAGGCCGGTGCCGGCGAGCACGGCGGCCGGATCGAGGCCGGCTTGCGCGGCCACGTCGACCAGCACGGCCAGCTTGGCCGGCGTGAAGCGCTGCTCGCGCAACGCGTGCGCGGAAGCGGCGTCCGGCAGCCGGGCGGGACGGGCGTCGGTCGGTTTCAAGAGCGCACTGCGCGGCATGACGGGATCCTGCGTCCGAATCGATATCGTTGACGGCACGCAATTCTGCGCGGGAACGATCCCATCCGCCACCGGGTTCACCCTGATATACGCCGGCGCCACCCCGCCGCGCGGGTAGTCAGCCCCGATCGCCGGGCTGCGCGCGCAGGATCGCGTCGACGAACTCGACGAAGCCGAGGCCGCCCGGGCCTTGCGTGATCCATCGCGGCAGCGCGGACAACTGCGGCAGATACTCGATAACGGTGCTCATGCCGGCTGTATGCGTGAAATAGCCGAACATCGGCGCGTCGTTCGTGGAATCGCCCGAATAGGCGACGCACCCGGGCGCGGCGCCGGCATCGACGCCGAACGTATCCGCCAGCACGCGCAGCGACATCGACAGCTTGTCGTACCCGCCGACCCAGCCGATCACCCACAGATTGTTGATGGTTGCGTCGGCACCGGCCTCGATCAGCGCGTCGAGTATCCGGTCGTCCTGGTCGCCGCCGGTGCGTGCGTACGCGAGCGACGTCAGCCGGAAGTCCTGGTCGTCCGCGCGGCGGGCGGGCGGGACCGCCGTCGCGACATGCCGCGCGATGCGCCGGAGCGCGTCGCGTGCGCCGTCGAGCGCATCGTCCGCATGCCAATAGCGGCGTTCGGCGCCGTGCCCGTCCGGGCTGCGCCGGATGAAGAGTCCGCCGTTCTCCGCGATCACGCCGTCGACCGGCCACATCCGCGCCATCTGGTCACACCAGCCGGCCGGCGCGGCGGTGACCGGGATCACGCGGATGCCGCGCGCTTGCAGCCGCTCGAGCGCCGCATAGGTCTGCGCGGCGAGGCGGCCGCGATGCGTGAGGGTCTCGTCCATGTCGGTCAGCAGGAAGCGAACGGACGAGAAGGTGTCGGCGGGGGCCAGGGCGAGCGGCTGCATGGTCTCGGCGGATGAGGGACGGTCGTCGATTATGAAGAACGGCGACACGCCGCGCCATGCCGCTTGCTGCTTTGCAATTCGCGCCGGGGAATATGCGCGCGGCCGAGTTGCCTGGACAGGGAGCGAGCACGCATGTCCGTTTCGATCATGTTTTCGGCCGCCCGGATCATTTGCAAAGCGCGTCGCGCGGGCGATAGTCGCCGGTCAGGCGGCGGCCCGCGTCCCTCCGGCGTGCAGGCCCCGTGCGAACGGTACGCATGCTGGCGTGCCGTCCAAAGAGGAGTGAGACATGACGAAGAGACACTGGACCGGGTCGTATGGCTCGATCCCCGCCGAGATCGACGCCGATCGCCATCCTTCCGTCAGCGCGCTGCTGGACGACGCGATGCGCCGCTTCGCCGACCGTCCGGCGTTCCATGCGTTCGGCCGCACGCTCACCTATGCCGACGTCGAGCGCCTGTCGACCGCGCTGGCCGCGTATCTGCAGCAGGTCGTCGGCGTGCGCAAGGGCGATCGCGTGGCGGTGATGCTGCCCAACGTGCTCGCGTTCCCGGTCGTGTTCGTCGCCGTCGCGAGGATCGGCGCGATCCAGGTCAACGTGAATCCGCACTACACCGCGCGCGAGCTCGAGCATCAGCTCAACGACGCGGGAGTCGAGGTGGCGATCGTCTGCGGCGGGTCGATGGGCACGTTCGCGGACGTGGTCGGCGGCACGCGCGTGCGCGCCGTGCTGAGCGTGGGGCGCGAGGATCTCGGCGTCGTCGATGCGCCGGCCGGCACCTGCGACGCGCTGCCGCCCGGTTCGACCGCGCTCGCGCAGGCGATCGCCGCCGGCGAATCGCTCGCATGCGAGCCGGTGGCGCTGAGCGGCGCGGACCTGTTGCTGCTGCAATACACGGGCGGCACGACCGGCCTGTCGAAGGGCGCGGCGCTGTCGCATCGCAACCTCGTCGCGAACATCGCGCAGTTCGCGGCGATCGTGCCGGATGCGCGTCGGCCGGGCGAGGAGGTCGTCGTCACGGCGATCCCGCTGTATCACATCTTCGCGCTGACGGTGAACTTCCTGTCCTACTTCGCGATCGGCGCGCAGAACTGGCTCGTCGCGAACCCGCGCGACATGGACGGGTTCATCGACGTGCTGAAGGCCGCGCGGCCGACGGTGTTCGTCGGTGTGAACACGCTGTACGCGGGGCTCGCCGGCCATCCGCGCCTGAAGGAGGTCGACTGGTCGCGGCTGAAGCTGTCGGCCGGCGGCGGGGCGGCGGTGATCGACGTGATCTCGTCGCGCTGGAAGGCGGTGACGGGCAATTTCATTCGCGAAGGCTACGGGCTGTCGGAAACGTCGCCGGTCGTGTCGTTCAACCCGCAGTCGATCGACCGGTTCACGGGCACCACCGGCCTGCCGCTGCCGTCGACCGACGTGAAGCTGCTCGACGACCAGGATCGCGAGGTGGCGATCGGCGAGGCGGGCGAGATCTGCGTGAAGGGGCCGCAGGTGATGAGCGGCTACTGGCAGAAGCCGGACGCGAACGCGGCCGCGTTCACCGCGGACGGCTATTTCCGTACCGGCGACGTCGGCGTGTTCGACGCGGCCGGCTTCCTGCGGATCGTCGACCGCAAGAAGGACATGATCATCGTGTCCGGTTTCAACGTGTACCCGAACGAGGTGGAAGCGGTCGCGACCGCGCTGCCGGGCGTCGCCGAATGCGCGTGCATCGGCGTGCCGGACCCGCGCACGGGCGAGGCCGTCAAGCTGTTCGTGGTGCTCGCGGCGGACGCCGACGTGACGGAGGCGCAACTCGTCGCGCATTGCCGCGCGAGCCTGGCCGCGTACAAGGTGCCGAAGCTCGTCCGTTTCGTCGAGCGGCTGCCGAAGTCGACGGTCGGCAAGATCCTGCGCCGGGAACTCAGCCGCACCGACTGACGGGCACGACGCGCCGCGCGGCCGCGGCGGCGCGGCCCGGTGCGCCGGCCACGCCGAAGGGGGCGCGCGGGCCGCTCAAGTACAATGCGGTCGGTTCGATCGACGGGGACGCGATGACCGGCTCAGATTCACTTTCCGCCCGGCCCGGGCGTGCGCTGCCGTCGCCGAGCGCGACGGTGCCGATCTCGCTCGTCAACGGCTTTCTCGCGAGCGCGGGCGTGCAGCGCGACGTGGTCGAGCGCTACCTGCGCGGCGCCGGCATTCCGATCGAGCTGCTCGGCGAGCCGCACGCGCGCGTGACGGAGGAGCAGTTCTCGACGCTGTACCGCACGCTCGCGATCGACCTCGACGACGAGATGCCCGGCATCTTCTCGCGCCCGTTGCGCGGCGGCACGCTGAAGTACCTGTGCCTGAGCCTGCTCGACGCGCGCAATCTCGAAACGGCGCTGCACCGTTTCGGCCAATTTTTCCATATCCTGCTCGACGACTTCTTCGTCGAATCGAAGCGCGACGATCTCGTCGCGCAGGTGCTGCTGCGTCCGAACGACGCCATCGGGCCGATCGGCGCGCTCGGCCAGGAGCTGATGCTCAAGCTCGTGCACGGCGTGTGCTCGTGGCTGATCGGGCAGAAGATTCCGCTGCTGCAGATCGAGTTCGCGTGCCCGCGGCCGCGCCATGCGGTCGATCACCTGTACTTCTTCACCGGCGCCGTGCAGTTCGACTGCGAGCGCACGCTGATGCGCTTCAGCGCCGACTACCTCGACGCGCCGATCCGGCAGAGCAAGCGCAACCTGCGCAAGTTCCTCGCGCGCGCGCCCGGCGACTGGATCTTCGAATCGTTCAGCGAACAGCTCGTGTGCCATCGCGTGCGGCAATACCTGTCGGCGGCGCTGCCGGATCTGCCCGTGATCGACCAGGCGGCCGAGCATCTGCATTGTTCGGTGCGGACGCTGAGCCGTCACCTGGCGGCGGAAGGGACGACGTTCCAGGTGCTGAAGGACGAGCTGCGGCGCGATATCGCGATCCAGCGGCTGACCGATACGCCCGACACGATCGCGGCGATCGGCGCCGATATCGGCTTCGACGATCCGAGCGCGTTTCATCGCGCGTTCCGGCACTGGACCGGGAGTACGCCGGGGACGTATCGGCGGCGGGCGTGACGCGGGCGCGACGCTGAGTGGCGCGGATGCGCGGGTTCGCGGATTGAATCCCATAACCGGCTCCTTTTGCGGTTTCCACGGCCGGTTTTCGGCAGACATTCCCATAACCGGCGACCTTCACCGCTCGGGCCGTGCAGGCGCGCACTCGGCCGATCGTTTCCTTCGGCGTGCGTCGCCGCAATCGGCGATCTGGATTTCCGATCGACGGACACATTCCGCTCAATTCCCGGCAAACAGCCGCGCGGCCGCGCGATCGGACGCGATCACCGCGTCGGTCGCCCACACGCGCATGTCTTCCGCATATCGCGTCAGCGCGTGCCGGATATCGCCATCGTTGGCGGTCTGCCCGGCCAGCCGCGCCGCCAGCGCGGCGGCATCCCTGAGCGCCGTATTGGCGCCCGCGCCGCCGGCGGGACTCATGGCATGGATCGCGTCGCCCAGTAGCGTGACCGGGCCGGCCGGCAGCGCTACGTCGGGGCGTCCGCGACGCACGGGCAGCGCGGTGACGGCGTCGGACGGTGTGTCGAGCAGCAAACGGCGCAGCACCGGGTGCCAGTCCCGCACGACATGCCGGAGCGCGGCCGGGATTCGAGCCGCGAGCGCAGCCGTCGGGTCGGCGTCATCCAGCCCGAAGCGGCTCGACGGTCCGATCGCGGCCCAGTAGAAATAGTCGTCCGGCGGCGTGAACCGGCTGCACGGCAGCGCATGGGCCGCGAGCGCCGGCAGGTCGGTGCGGAACCGCATGTCCTCGAGGACCGCCGCGCACCCGTCGGCCACGATCACCGTGGTGGCGGCGCGCAACCCGGCGGCTTCGGGGAACACGGGATCGTCGGTCGGCAGCCGGGTCCTGCCGTAGACGCACAGGGCGCCGGTCCTGACCGGCGCGGCCGCCGGAACGAGCTGCGCGCGGAGGGTCGAATGGATGCCGTCCGCGCCGACCAGCACGTCGCACGTGACGGACCCGGACGTGCCGCTCGCGAACGTCACGTGTGCGCGGCCGTCGGGCAGTACTCGATAGCGGTCGACCGCGTGGCCGACATGCACGCGATCCTCGATGCCGGCCATCAGGATCTCCCGCAGGGTCAGCCGGTTCACGCTCAGGTCCGCCGTGTCCGGTGCGGTGTGCCAGCCGGCGGGCGCACGTCCGTGGGCGGGCGTGAGCCGGGGCGTCGCGAGCCGCACGGCGCCGGTGCCCTGCGACGCCGATGCCCGGAACAATGCCGCCGGCCCGGCCGGCAGGCAGGCCGCCAGCGCGCGCTGGCCGGTCGCGTCGATCCGGATGCGGTAGCCCTGCCTCCGGCTGTCGATGGCCGCGTCGCGCTCGTAGACATCGAACGCGATGCCGGCCTGTTTCAAGGCCTGGGCGAGGGCCAGGCCGCCGAGACCTGCACCGACGATGGCGACGTGAATGTCGTGCATGGAACGCTCTCCGTTAGCCGCGCGGGGTGCGCGGTCCGGCATGCATTGTTCCGTGCGTCACGGGTGGGCGGATAACGGCATCTGGCCGTTCAATGCCGTAGACTGGCCAATATGGATAACCGTACCGCCGCCGACCTGGCGCTTCCCGACTACAGCGAATGGCTGGACGGCCCCGCGCTGATCGCGCTGCGCGGCAATGACGATCCGGCCAGCGCGTATCGGCTCGGCACACGCGACTATGACTGGCACGCGCATGCGCGCGGTCAGGTGCTGTGTGTCGAGGCGGGGTTGATCCACGTTCATACGCCGCGCGGTGCGTGGCTGCTGCCGCCGCATCGTGCGGGCTGGGTGCCGCCCGGCATGCCGCACAAGGTGCGGGTGAGCGGCGCGCCCGGCGGCTGGGTGCTGCTGGCCGCGCCGCCGTTCTGCGCGGGCCTGCCGGACGAACCGTGCGTGATCGGCATCAGCGCGGTGCTGCGCTCGCTCGCGCATCGTGCGATCGAATGGGACAAGCACGCGCCGCTGGCGCCGGAGCACGCGAGGATGGCTGCGGTCATCCACGACGAAATCCGTCGCACGCCGCGCGAGGCGTTGCACGTGCCGATGCCCGCCGATCCGCGGCTCGCGCGGGTGGCACGGGCGCTTCTCGACGATCCCGGCAGCCGGCGCACGCTCGACGCATGGGCGGCGTTCGGTGCGATGTCGCCGCGTACGTTGCGGCGGCTCATGTCGGCCGAAACCGGGTTGAGCTTCGCGCAATGGCGCCAGCAGGCCCGGCTCGCGCGCGGCCTCGACCTGCTCGCCCGCGGCTGTCCGGTGGCCGAGGTGTCGGACCTGCTGGGTTACGCATCGCCCAGCAACTTCATCGCGATGTTCCGAAAGGCGCTCGGCGATTCGCCCGCGCACTATTTCGCCACCCGGCCGGAACGGCAGCCGGACGGGCGCTGACGCCCGCCAGACGGGCTTTCGCGGCCAGATGCGACGGCCGCCGCCGGCGCGCGACGTGGCCGGTTTTGTCACCATGTGGGCCGGATATGACAATCGGAATCGGGAGTCCCGGCGTTAGGATGGCCCATCACGTCGCGGCGCTGGCCGGTTTTGCCGTACCGGGCCCGCGTCGCGCCCTATTCACCGCCTGATTGGAACATCGACCATGAGCTATAACGCCCCCGTCAAGGACATGCTGTTCGTGCTGAAGGAACTCGCGGGCATCGACGCCGTCGCGCAGTTGCCGGGCTTCGAGGATGCGGGTTACGACACGGCGCAGGCCGTGCTCGACGAGTCCGCGAAATTCTGCGGCGAGGTGCTGGCGCCGCTGAACGTCGAAGGCGACCGCAATCCGAGCAGTTGGAAGGACGGTGTCGTGACCGCGACGCCGGGCTTCGGCGCAGCGTTCCGCCAGTTCGTCGAAGGCGGCTGGCAGGGGCTGCAGCATCCGGCCGAGTACGACGGCCAGGGGCTGCCGAAGCTGATCGCGACGCCGTGCATCGAGATGCTGAACGCGTCGAACCTGTCGTTCGCGCTGTGTCCGCTGCTCACCGACGGCGCGATCGAGGCGCTGCTGACGGCCGGCACCGACGAGCAGAAGCAGCGCTACGTGCCGAAGCTGATCTCGGGCGAATGGACCGGCACGATGAACCTGACCGAGCCGCAGGCGGGCTCCGACCTCGCGCTGGTGCGCTCGCGCGCCGAGCCGCAGGGCGACGGCACCTACAAGGTGTTCGGCACCAAGATCTTCATCACGTGGGGCGAGCACGACATGGCGGACAACATCGTCCACCTGGTGCTCGCGCGCACGCCGAACGCGCCGGAAGGCGTGAAGGGCATCTCGCTGTTCATCGTGCCGAAGTTCATGGTCAACGACGACGGCTCGCTCGGTGCGCGCAACGACGTGCACTGCGTGTCGATCGAGCACAAGCTCGGGATCAAGGCGAGCCCGACGGCGGTGCTGCAGTATGGCGATCACGGCGGCGCGATCGGCTATCTGGTGGGCGAGGAGAACCGCGGCCTCGAATACATGTTCATCATGATGAACGCGGCGCGCTTCGGGGTCGGGATGCAGGGGATCGGCGTGGCCGACCGCGCGTACCAGAAGGCGGCCGAATTCGCGAAGGAACGCGTGCAAAGCCGCCCGGTGGACGGCTCGGCCAAGCAGTCGGTGACGATCATCCATCACCCGGACGTGCGCCGGATGCTGGGCACGATGCGTGCGCTGACCGAAGGCGCGCGGGCGCTGGCCTACGTGGCTGCCGCGCACAGCGACATTGCCCACCGCCATTCGGACGAGGCGACGCGCGCGCGTCATCAGGCAATCTACGAGTATCTGGTGCCGGTCGTGAAGGGCTGGAGCACGGAGATGGTGAACGACGTCGCGAGCCTGGGCGTGCAGGTGCACGGCGGGATGGGGTTCATCGAGGAGACGGGCGCGGCGCAGTACTACCGCGATGCGCGGATCCTGGCGATCTACGAAGGGACGACGGCGATCCAGGCGAACGACCTGGTGGGCCGCAAGACGCTGCGCGACGGCGGCGCGGTGGCGAAGGCGCTGCTCGCGGAAATCGGCGACACGGTGACGGCGTTCGGCAAGCTGGACGGTGCGGCGGCCGCGTCGATGAAGGCGCAGCTGGAGAAGGGCGCGCGCTCGCTGGCGGCGGTGGTGGACTACGTGCTCGCGAACGTGAAGCAGGACCCGAACGCGGTGTTCGCGGGCAGCGTGCCGTACCTGAAGCTGGCGGGCGTGGTGCTGTGCGGCTGGCAGATGGCGCGCGCGCTGGTGGCCGCGCACGCGAACCGTGCGAGCGACCCGGCGTTCTTCGACGCGAAGATCGCGATCGCGCAATGCTATGCGGAGCACGTGCTGGTACAGGCGGGTGCGCTCGAAGCGTCGATCGTCGGCGCGAAGGGCAACGAGAGCGTGCTCGCGTTGACGGAAGACCAGTTCTGACCCACTGACGGTCGGGACGCAGCAGGAGACAGGATTTTGACCACACAGGACTTGCTCGCGCAATACGGCCCGCGCGAATCGATGGAATACGACGTCGTGATCGTCGGCGGCGGCCCCGCCGGGCTGTCGGCGGCGATCCGGCTCAAGCAGCTGGCCGCCGAGAAAGGCGCCGAGATCGGCGTGTGC
>NZ_JACCQA010000068.1:0-19453 GCF_015712215.1 Burkholderia sp. 9779_493 | reverse complement strand
GCACACGCCGATCTCGGCGCCTTTCTCGGCGGCCAGCTGCTTGAGCCGGATCGCCGCCGACAGCCCGGCGGGGCCGCCGCCGACGATCACGACGTCGTATTCCATCGATTCGCGCGGGCCGTATTGCTCGATGAGGCTTGCGGGGGTCATTGGCGTTCCTCTAACCGTTAGAATGCTTTTATTCGGGAGCGTATTGTCTGCGAAACGAAACGCTTGCCGCAACAACATGCAGGTAGATTAGCACGATCGTTCTATTTTTTGTGCTAGGGTAATGCCGCTCGGGCTGTGCCGCCCGGGCCGGCGAAACGACATCGAAAGGGGATGTGCAAATGGGTCGATCGATCAATCTGGAAGGCAAGGTTGCGCTGGTCACGGGCGCATCGAGCGGCCTCGGGCAGCGTTTTGCGCAGGTGCTGTCGCAGGCCGGCGCGAAGGTCGTGCTCGCGAGCCGCCGCGTCGAACGCCTGAAGGAGTTGCGCGCGGAGATCGAGGCGGCGGGCGGCGCGGCGCACGTCGTGTCGCTCGACGTGACCGACGTCCAGAGCATCAAGGCGGCCGTCGCGCATGCGGAGACGGAAGCCGGCACGATCGACATCCTCGTGAACAATTCGGGCGTGTCGACGATGCAGAAGCTCGTCGACGTGACGCCCGCGGATTTCGAGTTCGTGTTCGATACGAATACGCGCGGCGCATTTTTCGTCGCGCAGGAAGTCGCGAAGCGGATGATCATGCGCGCAAACGGCGGCGGCAACGGCAAGCCGCCGTGCCGGATCATCAACATCGCGTCGGTGGCCGGGCTGCGCGTATTCCCGCAGATCGGGCTGTACGCGATGAGCAAGGCCGCGGTCGTGCAGATGACGCGCGCGATGGCGCTGGAGTGGGGCCGCCACGGGATCAACGTGAACGCGATCTGTCCGGGCTATATCGATACCGAAATCAATCATTACCTGTGGGAAACCGAGCAGGGCCAGAAGCTGCAGTCGATGCTGCCGCGCCGGCGTGTCGGCAAGCCGCAGGATCTCGACGGGCTGTTGTTGCTGCTCGCGGCCGACGAGTCGCAGTTCATCAATGGTTCGATCATCTCCGCGGACGACGGCTTCGGCCTCGCGTGAGCGGATGACATTCAGCAACAAAGAAGACTGCAATGAGCGCAACAAACGCAACAAACGATTACTCCCCCGTTTTTGAGATGTCGATGCCGATCCGCTGGGGCGACATGGACGCGTTCGGCCATGTGAACAACACGGTTTATTTCCGCTACATGGAGCAGGCGCGGATTTCGTGGTTCGAGCAGCTCGGCATTGCCGGCGGCAACGGCGAGGGGCAGGGGCCCGTCATCGTCACCGCGTCGATGGAGTTCCTCAAGCAGCTGCACTATCCGGGCGACGTGATCGCGAAGATGTCGGCCGCGAAGCCCGGCCGAAGCAGTTTCGACACCGGGTTCGAGCTCACGCGCGCGGACGATCCGCAGCATGTCTATGCCCGCGGCAACGCGCGTTGCGTGTGGGTCGATTACGCGCTCGGCAAGTCGGTGCCGCTGCCGCAACTGTTGCGCGACACGATCGAGCACGCGCTCGCGACGAAAGTCGGCTGAGCGCGGCTATCGGCAGGCCGGCACCGGGTTGCCGGTGGCGCGTCGTGTTCGTTGTTGCCCCGATGTTTCCCCGGATCGGCCGCCGTGTGCGGCCGATCGTCATTCGAGCGCCGCGATGCGACGCGCGTTCACTGTCCGAGCAGGCGCTGCAGCAGCTCCGGCGTATTGTTCGTTCCGTATTTGCGCATCAGCCGGGCGCGGTAGATGTCGACCGTGCGCGAGCTGATGTCGAGCACGCGCCCGATCTGCTTGCTGGTCTTGCCGGTCGCGAGCTGCGCGGCGATCTCGCGCTCGCGCGGGGTCAGCTCGACCGCGACGCGGCGCGTCGCGCTCAAATCCTCGAAGGTCCAGACGCCGGCCGCAAGCGGTGCGGTGCGGTCGAGCGCGCGGCCCGTCACGTGGCACCAGAACAGCTCGCCGTCCGCGCGTTTCATGATTCTGTCATCCGAGTAGATGCCGTTCGCGACCATCACGCGTGCGATGCGCTCGCCGATCCGCTGGAATTCGTCCGTCGACGGGTAGAGCACCGCGTACGATTTTCCGATCAGGTCGGCCCGCGCACAGCGGAAGATCGACGCGAGCGCGTCGTTGCAGTCCTCGATCACGCGATCGCGCGACAGCACGAGGCCGAGCGGCGCGAGATGGAAGGCGGTCTGGTAATCGAGATCGGGCATGGCGCAGGCAAGCGGAGGCAAATGCTTATGTATTTTTGCGTATTGTGCCGCATCGGCGTCACATCGTACCCTTTCAGGCATCTCGCGGCGGTGTGTCGCGACATAAAAACAGCGCGCCTCGACGCAGGCTTTGCCGCGCATGCATAGAATGATGCGGCGGGCTTGCGCCACGTGGCGCGTGAACCGGTTTTGCTGGTTTCCATAGAGGAAGGGACAACTGATGAACAAAGTCTATCCAAGCGCGGCTGCCGCGCTGGAGGGGATCGTCCGCGACGGACAGACCTTCGCGGTGGGCGGCTTCGGCCTGTGCGGGATTCCCGAGGCGCTGATCGCGGCGTTGCGCGATTCGGCCGTCAAGGGCATCACCTGCATCAGCAACAACGCGGGCGTCGACGGTTTCGGCCTCGGTCTGCTGCTGGAAACGCGCCAGATCAAGAAGATGATCTCGTCGTACGTCGGCGAGAACAAGGAGTTCGAGCGCCAGTACCTGGCCGGCGAACTCGAGCTTGAATTCACGCCGCAGGGCACGCTCGCCGAAAAGCTGCGCGCGGGCGGCGCGGGCATCCCCGCGTTCTTCACGAATACCGGCTACGGCACCGTGATCGCGGAAGGCAAGGAAACGCGCCAGTTCGGCGATCGCCACTACGTGCTCGAGCCGTCGCTGACGGCCGACGTCGCGCTCGTCAAGGCATGGAAGGCCGACAAGTCCGGCAACCTCATTTACCGCCGCACCGCGCGCAACTTCAACCCGATGTGCGCGATGGCCGGCAAGATCACCGTGGCGGAGGTCGAGGAGATCGTCGAGAACGGTGCGCTCGATCCGGACCAGGTCCATACGCCGGGGATCTTCGTGCAGCGCATCGTGCTGAACGCGACGCCCGAAAAACGCATCGAACAACGCGTCGTACGCGCGAAAGGAGACTGACATGGCCTGGAATCGTGACCAGATGGCCGCGCGCGCGGCGAAGGAACTGCAGGACGGCTTCTACGTGAACCTCGGCATCGGCCTGCCGACGCTCGTCGCGAACCACGTGCCGGAAGGCGTCGAGGTGTGGCTGCAGTCGGAGAACGGCCTGCTCGGCATCGGCCCGTCGCCGACCGAAGACGAAGTCGACGCCGATCTCATCAACGCCGGCAAGCAGACCGTCACGACGCTGCCGGGCTCGTCGATCTTCTCGTCGGCCGATTCGTTCGCGATGATCCGCGGCGGCCACATCAACCTCGCGATCCTCGGTGCGATGCAGGTCAGCAAGCAGGGCGACCTCGCGAACTGGATGATCCCGGGCAAGATGATCAAGGGGATGGGCGGCGCGATGGACCTCGTCGCGGGCGTGGGGCGTGTCGTCGTGCTGATGGAGCATGTCGCGAAAGGCGATCAGCACAAGATCCTCGACGAATGCAATCTGCCGCTGACGGGCGTCGGCGTGGTCGACCTGATCATCACCGATCTCGGCGTGATCGAAGTGACGCCGGCCGGCCTGAAGGTGCTCGAACTCGCCGACGGCGTGAGCGCCGAAGAGATCCAGTCGAAGACGGGCGCACCGCTCGACGTCAGCGCCGTGGCCTGAGTATCACGTCGTTGCGTCATGCTCGACGCCCCGCGTTCCTCACGGAACGCGGGGCGTTTTGTCATGACCGCATGCGTCACGCAATCGCGCCGCCGCCGTCGATCAGTACCGTCGAACCGGTTGCATAAGGCGTGGCCGCCAGATACAGGACCGCATTCGCGACATCCTCCGGCTGGCCGACCCTGCGGGCCGGAAGCCGCCGGGCCGCGCCGGCGTACATCGCGTCGCGTGCATCGGGCGCGAGCTTGTCCCACAGCGGCGTCGCGATCAGGCCCGGCGACACGGTATTCACGCGAACCGGCGCGAGCTCGAGCGCCAGGCCGCGGGTGAGCGCCTCGAGCGCCGCATTGATCGCGCCTTGCAGCACCGACGACGCGCTCGGTCGCACGCTGAGGTAGCCCGACACGAACGTCAGCGAGCCGCCGGGCGCGATATCGATCGCGCGGGCGATGCGGTACGCGCCCCAGAACTTGCTGTCCATCGCAGCCTGCGCGTCGGCAAGCGGCAGCGCACGGACTGCGCCCGTGGCCGTCTTCGCGGCCGAAATCACGACGTGGTCGAACTGGCCGGCGCGCGCGCAGAACGCATCGACGTCCGCCGTATCGGTGATGTCGAGCGTTTCGGTCCGCACGTGCGCGCCCGGCATGGCATCGACGTCGAACCTGCCCGGATCGCGCGACGCGATCGTCACGCGCGCGCCGTGTCGCGCGAAAGCCGCCGCGGTGGCGGCGCCGATGCCGGAGCTGCCTCCGACGACGAGGACGTTCTTGCCGTGGAGCGGATCATTCATGAAGGTCATTCCTGGTGATGAGTTGAACGGCATCCGGTCAGATCGTTTCGGTCTCGCGCAGCGTCGACGGGCTGCGCAGCGCGAAGCGCGCAATATCGTCCTTGCGCATGAAAGCGACCCCCGGATGTGATCGCGCGTAGTGCAGGAAGTCGTCCCACGCGCGGACCATCTGCGGCGTGCCGCTGATCCGGTCGTGCGCACTGATCGACATCAGTCTGCGCCGCTGCCCGGCTTCCGCGTACAACTGGTCGAAATCGAGCTTGATCTGCTCGAGGAACATCGCCGGCGTGTAGTGGCGGCCTTCGATCAGCAGGATGTCGTTGTTGCGCAGCGTGTACGGGACCACGGCGAAATCGCGACCGCCGACGGTCTCGACGAACGGTTCGTCGCGACTGACGTCGTCGATGTGATACGTGTAGCCGAGTTCCTGCAGCAGCGACAACGTATGCGGTCCGCGCCGCAGCCAGTTGCAGTTGTAGCCGGTCGGACGCTGGCCGGTCACCGCTTCGACCATGTCGCGTGCTTCGGTCAGGAAGCGGCGCTCGTCGTCGCGGCTCATCGCGAATTGCGCGCGCCACGTCGGGCCGTGCGCGGCGGCTTCGTGGCCGCGCGACACGATCTCGCGCGCCAGATCGGGGTGCCGGCGCGCGGCTTCCCCGATCATGTGTGACGTCACTTTCACGCCGTGCCGGTCCCACAGATCGAGCAGGCGCGGAATCCCTTCCCGGTAGCCGTACGCGAACCAGGTGGCCGAGGCGAGATCGACCGGTACCGACGGCGGGAACGCGACGGTCGGAAACGGGCTGTCCGCGCCCGTGGGCGGCTGTCCGCCTGCTTCGAACTGCATCGAGATCGAGATCACGATGCGCGCGCCGTCGGGCCAGAACGGCGTGGCGCCCGGTGCGGCGAGCGCCGCCGTTGGCGCGGCGGTTGCCGGCAGGGAGGCGCCTGCGGCCGCCGCGACGCCGGCCGCGAGCCCGGCGCCGGCCTGGGCCAGGAACGTGCGGCGCGGCAGCGGCGTCGCGGGAGGGTGGTTGCCGTGAGTCATCGTTCCCTCCGTCAGCCGACGAGCCCGAGCTGACGCATCAGCGTCAGGTTGTCCTCGATGTGCCAGTTTTCCGCGATCCGGCCCTGGTCGATCCGGTAGATATCGGTCGCGATGAAGTCGATCGCCTGTCCGCGCCCCGCCGTTCCGTTGAAAGCGCCGGTGAAATGCCCGCGGAAATGCAGGTGCACGACGACCCGGTCGCCCGCGACGATCATCTGTTCGATGTCACAGCGCAGGTCCGGGATCGCGTCGCGCATCGTGCCCGAGGCCGCGAGCGGCCCCGGTACGCCTTGTTCGCGGCCGGGCGGCAGCGTTCGGTCGGTGAAGTCGACGGCGAGCGCCGCGCGAGCCAGCGCAGGGTCGCCGGTATTCCAGAAGGTGCCGTAGCGGCGCGCGGCCAGGATTTGCGCGCGGGCCTGCGCTGCCGGCAAGCCTGCCGCGACGGTCAGGCTGTGCGGTGCGACGAGGTCGGCGGCACGGGAAGCGGCGGGCCAGAGCGCCACGACGCAGGCGGCTGCCGCGAATGCGTGCGCGAGGGGGCGGGCGGCCGAACGAAGGCGGATCGACATGGTTTCGAGGGTCCTGTGAAGGCGTCGTGCGACGACGCGGAACAGGTATGGTAGGTTTCCGTCCTCAATGCAAATACTGGCAAAATGCGAATGGATTATTCGAAAAAAGGAAAGGTTTGGGCGAGGTGCACGCCATGACGCTGATCGACGATTTCCCGGCGCTCGATACCTTCGCGCGGATCGTGTCGGCCGGCAGCCTGTCGGCGGCGGCGCGCGAGCTCGACCTGTCGTTGTCGGTCGTCAGCAAGCGGCTCGCGCATCTCGAGTCGCGACTCGGCGTGCGCCTGCTGCACCGGACGACGCGGCAGCAGACGCTCACCGACGACGGTGCGCAGTTTCATGCGCAGGTGCTGCGCATCCTGGCCGAGGTCGAGCATGCCGAAACGCTGATGCGCGATCGCCGCGGCACGGTCAGCGGCGTGCTGCGCGTGACGGCGCCCGGCGAACTCGGCCGCCTGCGGATCGCGCCGCTCATTGCGGCATTTCAGCAGCGACATCCGCAATTGACCGTGCAGCTGATGCTGACCGATACGGTCGTCGATCTGCTGGCAGCCGATATCGACGTCGCCGTGCGGATCGGCAATCTGGCCGATTCGACGATGATCGCGCGCGAGCTGGCGCCGAATCATCGCGTGCTGTGCGCGTCGCCGGGCTATCTCGCGGCGCACGGTTGGCCGGCCCATCCGGCCGAGCTCCGTGCACACCGATGCATTGTGATGGGCGATCAGCCGCGTGCCGAATGGCGGTTCGACGGCGCGCAAGGTGACGTGGCGGTCGAGGTGACGGCCACGCTGCTGACGAACGACGGCGGCGCGGCGCGCACGCTGGCGCTCGAAGGCGCGGGCATTGCGTTGAAGTCGATCTGGGACGTCGGCGCCGATCTCGACGCCGGTCGGCTCGTGCGCGTGCTGCCGGCCTTCGAGGCGCCCGCCGCGCCGTTGCATGCCGTCTATCCCGGCGGCCGTCACGTGTCGTTGCGCGTGCGGACGTTCGTCGATTTCCTGCGCGAGCAGTTGCGTCACGCGTGGCGCCGCCACGATTGAACCCGTTCCGGATGGTGGGCCGGGCGCGTCGCGGCCCGTCATTCCGAAGCGGTTTACAATCGTTTGCATCGGGCGCCGCAGGCGTTGTCCCGCGCGTCGCCCCCGTTCGACAGGATGCCAACGATGCCAACGACCCCAGCGAATCCCCCGGTTCCCCGCCAGCGGCGCGTGCAGTGTGCGAGCGCGGCCGGCCTTCACCACGTCGCCTATACCGAGTGGGGCGATCCCGCGAATCCGCGCGTGCTCGTGTGCGTGCATGGCCTGACCCGCTCCGGACGCGATTTCGACCGGCTTGCCGCCGCGCTGTCCGATACGTATCGCGTCGTCTGCCCCGATGTCGTCGGGCGCGGCCAATCGGACCGGCTGGCCGATCCGCGGCACTATGCGATTCCGCAGTACGTGGCCGACATGGTGACGCTGATTGCGCGGCTCGACGTCGAATCGGTCGACTGGTTCGGCACGTCGATGGGCGGCCTGATCGGCATGGCGCTGGCCGGGCTGCCCGGTTCGCCGGTGCGCCGGATGATCGTCAACGACGTCGGCCCGCGCATCGAGCCCGATTCGCTGACGCGTATCGGCGAATACCTCGGCGTGCAGCCGCGCTTTGCGACCGAGCAGGAGGGGATCGACTACCTGACGTCGCTGTCGCTGCCGTTCGGCGCGCTGAGCGCCGACGAGTGGCGCGAGATCAACGGGCCGCTGCTGCACGAGCTGCCCGAAGGCGGCTGGACGATGCGCTACGACCCGCGCATCGCCGAGCCGTTCAAGGCCACGACGCCCGAACTGGCCGCACTCGGCGAAGTCGCGCTGTGGCACGCGATCGAGGCGACCGATGCGACGCTGCTCGTCGTGCGTGGCGAGACGTCCGACTTGCTGTCGCGCGAGACGGCGGCCGAAATGGTTCGCCGCGGCCGCCATGTGACGCAGGTCGAGATTCCGGGCGCGGGCCACGCGCCCGCCTTCGTCAGCGCCGACCAGATTGCGCTCGCGCGGCGGTTTTTCGTCGAAGGCGACGCATAAACGCGTCATAATATGCGGTTCGGCGGCACGCGGGCCGTGCCGCCGTCCGATTCCTCACTCATCACGACCGGAACATTTTCATGGCAGTCATTCGTCACCACGTCGGGGCCCGGCTCTCCGAAACCGCGATCCACAACGGCACCGTGTATCTGGCCGGCCAGATCGCCGAAGACACCACGCAGGACATCCGCGGCCAGACGCGCGAAGTGCTCGGCCACATCGATCGCCTGCTCGCCGAAGCGAACAGCGACAAGGCGCATCTGCTGTCGGTGCAGATCTACATCTCGGATCTCGCGAACTTCGAAGGCATGAATGCGGAGTGGGATGCATGGGTCGCGCCGGGCAACACGCCGCCGCGCGCCACCGTCGAGGCGAAGCTCGCCGATCCGGCGCTGCTCGTCGAGATCGTGGTCGTCGCCGCGCAGCGGAGCTGAGCTGAGCGTTATCCGACGATGACCGTATTCCGGCAGGCCGTGCAATGACCGAATCCGTTTCCGCCTCTCCCGTCGCGGCGCCGTCGTTCGACGACGTGCTCGCGTTCGTGCGCGAGCGGGCCGGCGACGCGCGCCTGTCGTCGGGCGAGCTGCTCGCCGACCACTCGGCGGGCACGGCGGCGATCATGCGCACGCTGAACGTCGATCCGTCCGCGATGCAGGCCGCCGCGCTGTTCGTGCTGACGCCGCACCTGAGCGACCCCGAGCGCGAGCTGACCGAGCGTTTCGGCGACGAGGTCGCGCGGCTCGTGTCCGACGTGCGCAAGCTGTTGCGGCTCGGTACCGTGAGCCTGCGCGCCGCGCAGAACGCAAAGCCCGACTCCGGGCGCGACGCGGCGGAAGAGCGGCGCACGCAGATCGAGGCGCTGCGCAAGATGCTGCTCGCCTTCGCGCAGGACATTCGCGTGGTGCTGATCCGGCTCGCGTCGCGGTTGCAGTCGCTGCGCTATTACGCTGCCGCGAAGCTCGATCCGCCGCCCGACGTCGCGCGCGAGACGCTCGAGATCTATGCGCCGCTCGCGAACCGTCTCGGTATCTGGCAACTGAAGTGGGAGCTCGAGGATCTCGCGTTCCGCTTCGAGGATCCCGTCACCTACAAGCGGATCGCGAAGCTGCTCGACGAAAAGCGCATCGAGCGCGAGGCGTACGTCACGCAGGCGATCGCGCGGCTGCAGCACGAGCTCGCGGAAGCGCACATCCAGGCCGACGTGAGCGGCCGGCCGAAGCATATCTACAGCATCTGGCGCAAGATGCGCGGCAAGGAGCTCGATTTCTCCGAGCTGTACGACGTGCGCGCGTTTCGTGTGATCGTGCCCGACATCAAGGATTGCTACGCGGTGCTCGGCATCGTGCATCACCTGTGGCAGCCGGTGCCGAAGGAATTCGACGACTACATCTCGCGGCCGAAGCCGAACGGCTACAAGTCGCTGCATACGGTCGTGATCGGCGACGACGGCCGTGCGTTCGAAGTGCAGATCCGCACGCAGGAGATGCATCGCTTCGCCGAGTACGGCGTCGCCGCGCACTGGCGCTACAAGGAGGCAGGCGCGCGCGGCTATGGCGGCCAGTTCTCGGCGAGCGACAAGTACGACGAGAAGATTGCGTGGCTGCGCCAGTTGCTCGCGTGGAAGGACGACGTCGAGGACGGCACCGAAGTGTCGGGCGACCAGGCGTGGGCGCAATTGCGCGCGACGTCGCTCGACGACGATCACATCTACGTGCTGACGCCGCAGGCGCGCGTGATCGCGCTGCCGCAGGGCGCGACGCCGGTCGATTTCGCGTACCACCTGCACAGCGAGCTCGGCCATCGCTGCCGTGGCGCGCGCGTCGACGGCGTGATGGTGCCGCTGAATACGTCGCTCGCGAACGGCCAGACGGTCGAGATCGTCGCGGTGAAGGAAGGCGGCCCGTCGCGCGACTGGCTGAACCTGCAGCTCGGTTACCTGAAGAGCCCGCGTGCACGGCAGAAGGTGCGCGCGTGGTTCAACTCGATCGAGCAGGAAGAAAACGTCGCGCATGGTCGCGCGCTGGTCGAAAAGACGCTGCAGCGCGAGGGCAAGACGTCGGTCAACCTGGACAACCTCGCCGCGAAGCTCGGCTTCAAGTCGCCCGAGGAGCTGTTCTCGGTCGTCGGCAAGGAAGAATTCAGCCTGCGCAACGTCGAGCACGCGCTGTCCGACGCACCGCCGCCGGAACCGGCGCCCGAGGCGCCGGCCGATTTCGAGAAGCGCAGCAGCGGCGCGAGCGTCGCGCACGGCGCGTCGACCGGCGTGCTGGTGGTCGGCGTCGACGCGTTGCTGACGCAACTGGCGCGCTGCTGCCGTCCGGCGCCGCCCGATCCGATCAGCGGTTTCGTCACGCGCGGCAAGGGGATGTCGATCCACCGCACCGACTGCCCGACGTTTCGCCGGATGGTCGAGCGTGCGCCGGAACGCGTGCTGCAGACGACGTGGTCGGCCGACGTGCTGGGCGGGCGCGGCGCGTCCGTCTATCCGGTCGACCTGATGATCGAGGCGAGCGACCGGCAAGGGTTGCTGCGCGATATCTCCGAAGTGTTCGCACGCGAAAAGATCAACGTCGTGGGCGTGAAGACGCAGAGCCGCCGCAATGCGGCATTCATGCAGTTCACGGTCGAGGTATCGAATTCGGCGCAGGTGCAGCGCGCATGTACGCTGCTCGGCGAGGTGCAGGGCGTCGTGCGGGCGGGGCGGAAGGTGTGATGGGGTTGGAACTGCGTTATTTTGCTGCGACCGCATAAAAACACTTGCCAAGCCCGTAACGGCTCCATATAATCTTAGCTTCTCTAGGCTCGTAGCTCAGCTGGTTAGAGCACCACCTTGACATGGTGGGGGTCGTTGGTTCGAGTCCAATCGAGCCTACCAACGAATTGAGAATGCCCGGCCTCCGGGTGTTCGATGCAGTACACAACTCAACGCGAACAAGGCGAATACGGTTATGACACCGCGAACGTTGACCGAAACCACTTCGGAGCGACGCTAGTCGAGGAACGTTTTCGCCCTTTCAGTTTGAGTGAAGTATCGAATGCGGCCCCTCGAAAGCGGGGCCGCATTTTTTTTGTCGCGAATTTTCACGCGTGAGTTCGATCTCGCGTACCTGGTCTGCCGCCCACTGTCGGCATCACGGAGATTGCTATGGTTTCGATACGCTTGCCTGACGGCTCAGTTCGACAATACGAGCATCCGGTGACAGTTGCCGAGGTTGCGGCCTCGATCGGTCCCGGCCTTGCGAAGGCTGCGCTTGGTGGCAAGCTCGATGGCGAGCTCGTCGATACGTCGACGGTGATCGACCGCGACGCGTCGCTCGCGATCGTCACGGACAAGGATGCCGACGGCCTCGACATCATCCGCCACTCGACCGCCCACTTGCTCGCGTATGCGGTGAAGGAACTGTATCCGGACGCGCAGGTGACGATCGGTCCGGTGATCGACAACGGTTTCTATTACGACTTCTCGTACAACCGCCCGTTTACGCCGGAAGATCTCGAAAAGATCGAAAAGCGCATGCAGGAACTCGCGAAGAAGGACGAGCCGGTCACGCGCCGTGTCGTGTCGCGCGACGAGGCGGCCGGTTATTTCCGCAGCATCGGCGAGAAGTACAAGGCCGAGATCATCGAATCGATTCCGCAAAGCGACGAAATCAAGCTGTACTCGCACGGCGGCTTCACCGATCTGTGCCGCGGCCCGCACGTGCCGTCCACCGGCAAGCTGAAGGTCTTCAAGCTGATGAAGGTCGCGGGCGCGTACTGGCGCGGCGATTCGAAGAACGAGCAGCTGCAGCGCATCTACGGCACGGCCTGGACGAAGAAGGAAGACCAGGACCAGTACCTGCACATGCTCGAGGAAGCGGAAAAGCGCGACCACCGCAAGCTGGGCAAGCAGCTCGACCTGTTCCACATGCAGGAAGAGTCGCCGGGCATGGTGTTCTGGCATCCGAAGGGCTGGGCGCTGTGGCAGCAGGTCGAGCAGTACATGCGCCGCCGCGTCAACGACGCCGGCTATCTCGAGATCAAGACGCCGATGATCATGGACCGCTCGCTATGGGAAGCGTCGGGCCACTGGCAGAACTATCGCGAGAACATGTTCACGACGGAGTCGGAGAAGCGCGACTACGCGATCAAGCCGATGAACTGCCCGGGCCACGTCCAGGTGTTCAAGCACGGCCTGCGTTCGTACCGCGACCTGCCGCTGCGTTACGCGGAATTCGGCTCGTGCCACCGCAACGAGGCGTCGGGCGCGCTGCACGGCCTGATGCGCGTGCGCGGCTTCGTGCAGGACGATGCGCACATCTTCTGTACGGAAGATCAATTCATCTCGGAATCGATCGCGTTCAACACGCTGGCCATGAGCGTGTACAAGGATTTCGGTTTCGATCACATCGACATCAAGCTGTCGCTGCGCCCCGATCAGCGTGCCGGTACGGACGAGACCTGGGATCGTGCCGAGCAAGGTTTGCGCGATGCGCTGACGGCTTGTGGTCTCACGTGGGAAGAGTTGCCGGGTGAGGGCGCGTTCTACGGCCCGAAGATCGAGTACCACATCAAGGACGCGCTCGGCCGCTCGTGGCAGTGCGGCACGCTTCAGCTCGACATGGTGCTGCCGGAGCGCCTGGGTGCCGAATACGTCGCGGAAGACAACAGCCGCCGCCGGCCGGTGATGCTGCACCGCGCGATCGTCGGTTCGATGGAGCGTTTCCTCGGGATTTTGATCGAGCACCATGCTGGTGCAATGCCGGTCTGGCTCGCGCCGTATCAGGCAATTGTGCTCAATATCGCCGAAAGTCAGGCCGAATATGCGCAGTCTCTGGCCCAATCGTTGCAAAAACAAGGGGTTAGAGTGGCGGCCGATTTGCGCAACGAGAAGATTAGCTATAAAATACGCGAGCACACGCTGGAAAAGGTGCCTTATCTCCTCGTCGTGGGCGATAAGGAGCGTGATGCGCAAACGGTAGCCGTGCGTGCCCGTGGCGGCGTCGATCTTGGCGTAATGCCGGTCGAAGCCTTCGTTGAGCGTCTGCAGGAAGACCTGCGCTCGTTCAAGTAACCGCCCTGGCAGCGCGGCTCGTTTTTTTAATTTTTAGAGGAAACGTAACATCGCTACTGATAAGTCGTCGCACCGCATCAACGGTGAAATCACTGCGCCGGAAGTGCGCCTGGTCGGGATCGAGAACGAACCGCTCGGTATCGTAAAACTCGCTGACGCTTTCCGTAAATCGGAAGAACTGGATGTTGACCTGGTGGAAATCGCGCCGCAAGCGGTGCCGCCGGTTTGCCGTCTGATGGATTACGGCAAGTTCAAGTACCAGGAATCGAAGAAGCAGCACGAAGCGAAGCTGAAGCAGAAGGTCATCCAGGTCAAGGAAGTCAAGTTCCGCCCGGGTACCGATGACGGGGATTACAACGTCAAGCTCCGCAATCTCGTGCGCTTCCTCGAAGAGGGCGACAAGACGAAGATCACGTTGCGTTTCCGCGGCCGTGAAATGGCTCACCAGGAAATCGGTATGCGGATGCTCGAACGTCTGCGCACGGATCTCGAGGAAGTCGGCCAGGTCGAGCAGATGCCGAAGATGGAAGGGCGCCAGATGATCATGGTGCTCTCGCCGAAGAAAAAGAAGTAACGGGCCCGCGCGCGTCGCGCGCAGGTTCGACAGTGGTTCGGCGCGTTGCCCGGTCAGGGCGGCGCGCCAACAATGACGGCGGCTGCGCAAGCGGGTCGCCGTACACAAGTGGACTGGGTTTCGAAGGGCGGGTCAAGGGCGCAAGCCAACCGCACACCCATCGCCATCTAATAAACTGGAGTTGTTCGTCATGCCTAAGATGAAGACCAAGAAGAGCGCTGCAAAGCGCTTCGTGGTGCGTCCGGGCGGTACCGTCAAGCGCGGTCAAGCCTTCAAGCGCCACATCCTGACCAAGAAAACCACGAAGAACAAGCGCCATCTGCGCGGCGCAACGGCAGTTCATGATTCCGATCTGAACTCCGTCCGCGCGATGCTCCCGTTCGCGTAACCCCTCAACTGATACTCCAAGGAGAGAAACATGCCTCGAGTCAAACGTGGGGTAACCGCACGGGCCCGCCACAAGAAGATCATCAACCTGGCCAAGGGTTATCGCGGCCGCCGCAATAACGTCTACCGCATCGCCAAGCAGGCGGTGATGCGCGCTGGTCAGTACGCGTACCGCGATCGCCGCAACAAGAAGCGTGTGTTCCGCGCACTGTGGATCACGCGTATCAACGCGGCAGTTCGCCAGCACGACATGACCTACAGCGTGTTCATCAACGGCCTGAAGAAGGCGTCGATCGAACTCGACCGTAAGGTGCTGGCCGACATGGCGGTGTTCGACAAGGCTGCTTTTGCTGCGATCGTCAAGCAGGTGAAAGCCGCCGTTGCAGCCTAATTGCGAAATTAGCACTGCGTGGTTAGTTGCAGCGAGGTTCCGGTAGTCTCGGCCGCTGCAGCGAAAACGGGGCTCTTCCGAGCCCCTTTTTTGTTTGGTGGGCGGTTTCGCTCGCCAAGACCGAATGACGTTGGAAATGATGGGATCTATGGATCTGGACCAGATTGTCGCCGACGCGCAGCAGTCCTTCGAACAGGCTGCCGACATCACCACGCTCGAAAACGAGAAAGCACGATTTCTCGGCAAATCGGGTGCGCTGACCGAGTTGCTGAAGGGCCTCGGCAAGCTCGATCCCGAAGCACGCAAGACCGAAGGCGCCCGCATCAACGTCGCGAAGCAGCAGGTTGAAGCCGCGCTCACCGCCCGTCGCCAGGCGCTGGCCGACGCGCTGCTGAATCAGCGCCTCACTGCCGAAGCGATCGACGTGACGTTGCCCGGCCGCGGCGCCGGCGCCGGCAGCCTGCACCCCGTGATGCGCACGTGGGAGCGGGTCGAACAGATTTTCGGCTCGATCGGTTTCGACGTGGCCGACGGCCCCGAAATCGAGACCGACTGGTACAACTTCACGTCGCTGAACAGCCCGGAGAACCATCCGGCGCGTTCGATGCAGGACACCTTCTACGTCGAAGGCAAGGATGCCGACGGCCGCCAGCTGCTGCTGCGCACGCACACGAGCCCGATGCAGGTGCGTTATGCGCGCATGAACCGTCCGCCGATCAAGGTGATCGCGCCGGGCCGCACGTATCGCGTCGACAGCGATGCGACCCACTCGCCGATGTTCAATCAGGTCGAGGGGCTGTGGATCGACGAAAACATCAGCTTCGCCGACCTCAAGGGCGTCTATACCGACTTCCTGAAAAAATTCTTCGAGCGCGACGACATCCTCGTGCGCTTCCGTCCGTCGTATTTCCCGTTCACGGAACCGTCGGCCGAGATCGACATGATGTTCGAGCAAGGCAAGAACGCCGGCAAGTGGCTCGAAATTTCCGGCTCGGGGCAGGTGCATCCGACCGTGATCCGCAACATGGGCCTCGACCCCGAGCGCTACATCGGTTTCGCGTTCGGCAGCGGCCTCGAGCGCCTGACGATGCTGCGCTACGGCGTTCAGGATCTCCGGTTGTTCTTCGAGAACGACTTGCGTTTCCTGCGCCAGTTCGCATAACGCCGCTCGCCGCGCCGACCTGTGCCCGCGCACGCCCCCGATGGACGTTTCCGACGGGGCCCGGGCGTCGATCTAACCTGTTTCGAACGTAGACATCCATGCAATTCCCTGAATCCTGGTTGAGAACCTTTGTCGACCCGCAGCTGACGACCGACGAGCTGTCGCACGCGCTGACGATGGCGGGGCTCGAAGTCGAATCGCTGAGCAAGGCTGCGCCGCCGACGTCGAAGATCGTCGTGGGCCGCGTGCTCGAAGTCGTCAAGCATCCGGATGCGGACAAGCTCAATGTCTGCCAGGTCGACGCCGGCACCGGCGCGACGCTGAACATCGTGTGCGGCGCGCCGAACGTGGCGCCCGGCATCAAGGTGCCGGTCGCGCTGGTCGGTGCGGAACTGCCGCCGGCGGAAGAGGGCGGCAAGCCGTTCGCGATCAAGCTGTCGAAGCTGCGCGGCGTGGAGAGCCAGGGGATGCTGTGCTCGGCGCGCGAGCTGAAGTTGTCCGAGGATCACAGCGGGCTGCTGATCCTGCCGGAAGACACGCCGGTCGGTCAGGACATCCGCGAGACCCTCAATCTCGACGACACGATCTTCGAAATCAAGCTGACGCCGAACAAGGCCGACTGCCTGTCGGTGTTCGGTATCGCCCGCGAGACGGCCGCGATCACCGGCGCACCGCTGACGCCGGTCGACATCCGCCCGGTGAACGTCGAGCTCGACGAAACACTGCCCGTGCGCATCGCCGCGCCCGATCTGTGCGGCCGCTTCTCGGGCCGCGTGATCCGCGGCGTGAACGCGCATGCGAAGACGCCGCAGTGGATGGTCGAGCGCCTCGAGCGTTCGGGCCAGCGCAGCGTGTCCGCGCTCGTCGACATCTCGAACTACGTGATGTTCGAACTCGGCCGCCCGTCGCACGTGTTCGATCTCGACAAGATCCACGGCGGCATCGAAGTCCGCTGGGGCAAGCGCGGCGAATCGCTGAAGCTGCTCAATGGCAATACGGTCGAACTCGACGAAACGGTCGGCGTGATCGCGGACGACCGTCAGGTCGAAAGCCTGGCCGGCATCATGGGCGGCGACAGCACGGCCGTCACGCTCGATACGACCAATATCTATCTGGAAGCCGCGTTCTGGTGGCCGGACAGCATCCGCGGCCGCGCGCGCAAGTACAACTTCTCGACCGATGCGGCGCATCGCTTTGAGCGCGGCGTCGATTACGCGACGACCGTCGAGCACGTCGAGCGCATCACGCAGCTGATTCTCGAGATCTGCGGCGGCAAGGCCGGCCCGGTCGACGATCAGGCGGTGAACCTGCCGCAGCGCGCGCCGGTGAAGATGCGTGTGTCGCGCGCGAACCGCATCATCGGCGTGAAGATCGACGCCGACGAGATCGCGGACATCTTCACGCGCCTCGGCCTGCCGTTCGAGCGTGAAGACGACGCGTTCCTCGTCACGCCGCCATCGCATCGCTTCGACATCGAGATCGAGGAAGACCTGATCGAGGAAGTGGCGCGCATCTACGGCTTCGAGAAGATCCCGGCCCGGCCGCCGGTCGCGACGAGCGAAATGCGCGCGACCCATGAGACGCGGCGGTCGATCCACGACATCCGTCACGCGCTGGCCGCGCGCGACTATGCGGAAACCGTCAACTTCAGCTTCGTCGATGCGGAGTGGGAGCACGATTTCGCGGGCAACGACAACCCGATCCGCCTGCTGAACCCGATCGCGAGCCAGCTCTCGGTGATGCGTACGACGCTGTTCGGCAGCCTGATCGCCGTGCTGCGCCACAACCTGAACCGCCGTGCCGATCGCGTGCGCGTGTTCGAATCGGGGCGCGTGTTCGTCGCCGATCCGTCGGTGAAGGCCGGCGAGCTGGCGGTCGAAGGCCATGCTCAGCCCAAGCGCGTCGGCGCGCTGGCGTACGGTCCGGCACTCGACGAGCAGTGGGGCGTGACGACCCGCGCGGTCGATTTTTTCGACGTGAAGGGCGATCTCGAAGCGCTGCTCGCGCCGGCGGTTGCGCGTTTCGTGAAGGCCGAGCATCCGGCCCTTCATCCGGGCCGCAGCGCACGCATCGAAATCGATGGCCGCGCGGTCGGCTGGATCGGCGAACTGCATCCGCGCCTGATGCAGAAATACGAGCTGCCGCACCCGCCGGTGATGTTCGAGATCGACGCGGACGCGCTGATCGCCCGTGCGCTGCCCGCGCCGACCGACGTGTCGAAATTCCCGCCGGTCCGTCGCGATATCGCCGTTGTCGTCGATCAGGCGGTCGAGGTTCAGGCACTTTTCGACGAAATGAAGAAGGCGCTTGCCGAAGAGGCCTGCCGATTCGTTCAGAAGGTTGTACTCTTCGATGAATTTCGTGCAAAATCAAATACTTCCGGTGGTCTTGCCGCGAACGAGAAGAGCCTTGCCTTCCGCGTGACGCTGCAGGATGCGGCTGGCACGCTGCAGGACGAGGTCGTCGACCAGGCGATTCAGACGCTGGTCGAGCGGATGGCTCGCGCCGGGGCGCGCCTGCGCGGCTAAGGAGAGGGCCCGCCCGTTCGCGGGCGGCTTTTTTCCATCGTAAGTTTTGATTCAACGCGCTGTATGGCAGATATGAACGACATGACCTCGAGTGAATTCGAAGCCCTCCTGACGGCGCAACGCAGCGCGATGAACCGCGACGCTTCGGCGCCGGCGTCCACCGAGACGCCGACGCTGACGAAGGCGGAACTGGCGGAGTTGCTGTTCGACAGCGTCGGGCTGAACAAGCGTGAAGCGAAGGACATGGTCGAGGCGTTTTTCGAAGTGATCCGCGACGCGCTCGAAAACGGTGAAAGCGTCAAGCTGTCGGGGTTCGGCAATTTCCAGTTGCGCGACAAGCCGCAGCGTCCGGGCCGCAATCCGAAGACGGGCGAGGCGATTCCGATCGCGGCCCGCCGGGTGGTAACCTTCCACGCGAGCCAGAAGCTGAAGGCGCTGGTCGAAAACGGCGCGGAGTAAGACGCGCGCCCACGCCCCGCGCGGCCGCCGCGCACCCTTTACCGACGGTTAACCGACGATGACCACCACGGTTGAGAAAGTCGTCTTGCCTCCGATTCCCGCGAAGCGCTACTTCACGATCGGCGAAGTCAGCGAACTGTGCGGGGTCAAACCACATGTGCTGCGTTACTGGGAACAGGAATTCACTCAACTGCGGCCGGTGAAGCGGCGCGGCAACCGGCGGTATTACCAGCATCACGAAGTGCTGCTGATCCGGCGGATTCGCGAATTGCTGTACGAGCAGGGCTTCACGATCAACGGCGCGCGCAACCGGCTCGATTCGCCGGGCAGCGAGCGGGCCGCGGCGGAGCCAGCCGAATCCGACGCGCAGGCCGTCGATGCGCGTGGGGCGGCCAAGCCGGGCGCAACCGTCGACGTCATCGCGTTGCGGCAGGCGTTGCTGGACGTGATCGACGGACTGAAACACGACTGAGTAACCGTCTTCCGAGTCAAGCCCGATGAAGTGAATCGTCCCAAGGCGTGTTGGTTTTGACCATGGCATTGAGCATGGTTAGGAGCTTGCGCATGCAGGCAACAAGCGCGACCTTGGACAG
>NZ_JACCQA010000067.1:0-19787 GCF_015712215.1 Burkholderia sp. 9779_493 | reverse complement strand
GCCCCGCCGCCCGCTGAATCAGCTCGACGTCGTTGCTCGCGCCGAGCTTCTTCATCGCGCTGATCTTCTGCGCGCTGACCGTCTGCTTGCCCTTGCTCAGGCGCTGCGCGATCGTCTTGATCGGCACGCCCGACAGATACAGTCGAATCACCTCGATCTCGCGCGCCGACAGCTTCACGGGCGGGTCGCCGCGGGTGCCGAGCGCATCGACCGCGCGCCGGACGGACGGCGACAGATAGGCGCCGCCGCTGTAACTCGAATGGATCGCCGTGACGATATGGCCGACCTCGTCGAGCTTGCTGACGACGCTCACGCGGCCAATCCCCAGGATCGAGCGGAAGATCAGCGGATTCTCGTTGGCGACCAGCACGACGATCCCGACGTTCGGCCGCATGCGGCGCAGCCAGTCGAACAGCGCGAGGCCGTCCATCTGCTCGTCGCCGGGAATCGCATAGTCGACCAGCACGACGTCGCAGTCGACGCCGCCGAGCGACGCGACCAGTTCGGCCGCGCTCCGGTAGACCGCGACGAGCTCGATCGCGCAGGTGCTGCCCGCGATCTGCTCGATGCCGGCCAGCGTCAACGGCCAGTCGTACGCGACGACGATGCGAACATTGAATTTCCTCATGCGCAGTTTCCTGATGGTTCACCGCCGCGCCACGCGGAACGCGCGCGACCGGTTGGGCGTTGAAAGGACGTTCAGGCTATTTTTAGCCTGAACGTCGATTCTATGAATGTGCGCAAGGGCGCGATATCGGACGGCGTACGAATTGGCGGCCGCAGACGTAATACGGGTTTGATATTTGCGCCGGTTCAACGCCCGGCAGCCGGCGATCGACCGTCGCGGCATCGGCCCGACGGCCAGCGTTGCGCGCCGCACCGCCGCCCAGCGGGTAAAATTGCGCGTTTGCATGCCACCCCGGCCCGCCGGCGGCGAGCGATGCGCCGCTGCCGGCCGCGCGCCACCGCCCCTTCGCCGGCTTGCCCGTACTGCCCGCTTTCCTCATGACCGATTCCGACCTGCAATCCGACGACACCTCCATCCACGAAGACGGCCTCTGGCGCGACAACGGCTGGACGGCCCGCATCATCAAGAACGAAGACGACGACGGCTGGGCCGTCGAGATGGTCAAGGACGGCGAGTCCGAGCCCGCCCTCGTCGGCCCGTGGACCATGGGCCGCGACAAGAAGAATCCGAAGCCGATGGACGCGAATGCGTTCCGCACGCTCGTGAAGACCGCGACCGAAGTGCTGATGCGGCACGAACAGCAGCGGCGCGCGATGCTGCACAGGGAGGTGACGGTGCAGGACGAAGCCGGACAGGACGTGTCGGTGACGCTCGACATCGTGCCGGACGAGTTCGAGCCGTATGCGCAGCTCAAGGCTGTCGATCCGTATGGCGAGCTGCTGGCCGACGCGAAGGTGTCGGCCGGATTCAAGCTCAACAAGGCCAGCGCCGAACGCTGGGTCGCATCGGGCTTCGAACGGCCGGCCTGAGCCCGCACGGCGCGCCGACGCACTCGATCAGGCGTCGGCGCCCCGCTCCGCGCGCGCGAGCCGGCGTGCGGCGAGCTTGCGCCGCACGAATTCCTCGAACTGCCGCGTCGCGACCTCCGGGTCGCGCGCGGCCAGCCCCAGCAGGTTGCGCGCGAGCTGGATCGGCGTCAGCACGACGCCCCACGGCAGCCCCCACCAGCCGAGCGTGGCCGACGCGAGCAGCGCGACCGCCTGCTTCCTGCGCCCGCAGCGGCGGCAGCATACGTGGCGCCGCGTCGCCCAGCGCGTGACGAACACGAGCGACACGACGCGATGCGACGCATGGACGTCCACCGGCTGCCCTTCGCGCCGGCAGATCGGGCATGGCCCGTAGCGCCAGTCGTCGACGTACTGCCGGACCTTCGCGTCGGGCACCCGTTCGGCCTCGACGACGACCGGATGCGCATGCGCGCATGCCGGGCTGCAATAGCGGCGGCCGTCGATCGACCGTCCGCCGACCAGGAACGTCCTGCCGCACTGACTGCACTCTGCCACGATGACCTCGGATAAGCGTGATGCGCCGCGTGCCGGCCGCGCGCAGGTCGGTGCACGCGTGCCGGCCGGGCCGGTTCATGTCTTAACGGCTGCCGCCGCGCGGTCTTGAGCGGGTGCGTCACGGCACGTCAGCTATGCAGCCCGTGCGCGATCATCAGCCGGTACAGCGTCGCGCGCGAGATGCCGAGCTCCGCCGCGACGTCCGCATGCTGATGGCGGTGACGCAGCAGCGTTTCCTCGATTGCGTGCCGCTCGGCCTGCCGGCGCGCCTGCGCGAGTGTCGGCGGCCGCAGCGACGTGTACGGATGCAGCTCGAGATCGGCGGCCGAGATCAGCGGGCCGCTCGTCATCACGACCGCGAAGCGGATCCGGTTGATCAGTTCCCGCACGTTGCCGGGCCACCGATAGTTGTGGATCGCCTCGATCGCGCACGGCGTGAAGCCGCGAATCCGGTACGAGCCGTCGTCGCGATAGCGCCGCAACACGTCGTCGGCGAGCAGCATGATGTCGCGGCCGCGCATGCGCAGCGGCGGCTCGTCGATCCGCAGCACGCACAGGCGGTAGTACAGGTCGGCGCGAAATCGCCCGGCCTGCATCGCGGCTTCGAGATCGACGTGCGTGGCCGACACGATCCGCACGTCGACCGGAATCGACGCATGGCCGCCCAGCCGCTCGATCTTGCCTTCCTGCAGGAACCGCAGCAGGCTCGCCTGGCTCTCGAACGGCATGTCGCCGATTTCGTCGAGAAACAGCGTGCCGCCGTGCGCGGACTCGATGCGGCCGATCTTGCGCTGGTGCGCGCCGGTGAACGCGCCGCGCTCGTGGCCGAACAGCTCGGCCTGCAGCAGCGTCGTCGGGATGGCCGCGCAGTTCACGGCGACGAACGGTGCATCGGCACGCGACGACTGCCGGTGGATCGCCGCCGCCGTCAGCTCCTTGCCGGTGCCGGATTCGCCGGCGATGAACACGCTCGCGTCGGTGTTCGCGACCTTGCGGATCGTCGCGAACAGCCGGCGCATCGCGCCGCACGCGCCGATCATCGCGCCGTCGGGCGGCGCGGCCTCCGCGGCCGGGTCGCCGTCCGCGAGCTCGAGCATCCCGTATGCATGGCCGACGAGATAGCCGATCGTCGTGTAGGCCGCCGCATTGCGCACGTAGTCGAAGCAGCAATGGCGGATCAGCCGCGCGATCGTGATGTTGCGCAGCCGCTCGCCGTCGGCGAGCGCGACCCAGCCGACGCGCGGGTCACGCAGCAGCGTCTCGAACGACGCGACGTCAGGCGACGCGAAGCTGCCGAAATCGACGATGCCCGCATGCGGACGGTTCGCCTTGACGAGATTCAGCGCGTCCGCGACGGTTTTGGCGCGCCACACTTCCCAGCCGCGCGCCGCGAGCACGTCGACGAGCGCGGCATCGTGCTGCTGCGACAGGTAGACGAGCGGCCGCGACGGCGCGACATGATTGCGCCGGACCGCGAGGAACGGCAGCGTGCTCACCTCCCGTTCGACATCCTCCGCGCCCGACATGCTGAGCTGACAGCAATGGTTCACGATTGCCTCGCCGCATAAGGTTGTGTGTCGGAGCGGCCGTTGCCCGATCGCGCGCGGCGGGGCCCGTGGTCCCGCGGCGCGGCGCCGCTCCGTCCTCGAATCGATGTCGCGTCATCCGATGCGTCAGCGGCAGAACACGACGCGCTGCGTGTAGATCTGCGGCTCGATGACGGGTTTCGCCGGTCCGTTGAGATCGTCGCGATAGGCGCGGTAGGTCTTGCCGTTTACCGTCACGTCCGACGCGCGGGCCGTCTCGATCTTGTCGAGCCCGGTATGCCGCCATTCGTTCACCCGGTCCGCCGCGGTGACGCTCGACTCGCCCGCGATCTTCTGCGTGATCGCGCTGCCGTCGCTCCACGGCTGCGTCTGCATGTCCTCGGTGTGCTGCATCGCGCCGACCGTCTTGCCGGTCGACTTCGGCCCGGTCTGCGCGTCGAACGGCGCGCCGCGGCCGTACACCGGCGATTGCCACGACGGCGCGTGACCGGCTTCCGGCACCATGTAGACCATCTGCGGGTCGCCGATCATCATCATCGGCGCGCATGCCGTGTTGTCGGGACGGCCGAGCGTCGACAGCGCCTGCTGGACGCTCGCGGCGTTCGCGAGGGTCTGCTCGCTCAGGATGACGAAGACCGCGGGATTCTGGAAAACCGACTGCGCAGCGGCCTGCACGCTGGCCAGCAACAAAGCGACCAAAAAGATCCTCATGATTGAGGCCTCCTTGCATCCTCGTCACGCAAAAAAAGGTGTTGACCTCGGGGATGGGCACAACACCCGTCAAACCGGAAAAGACGGTCGGGCATCGGGCCGAGCGCCTGCCGTGCGACCCGCGCTCCGGTCGCACGGCAAACCGGCCCGCATGCTCACGACGAGGTACTCGTCGAGATGACGGTCGGCGCCGGCGCGACCGGTGCTGCCGGTGCGGCCTGCTGGTCGACCGTGGCGGGTGGCAACGCTTGCGCCGGATCGGTCAGCGCCGGCGTGCCGGCGGCGGCTTGTGCAGCCGCCGTGCCGGCGGCTTCGACCGAGTCCGTCGGCACTTTCGCGTCGGCGGCCGGCAGGTCGGCGGGCGCCGCGGCAACGGCAGGCTGCGCGGGCTCCGGTGCTGGCGCTTCGGCGGCTGCCTGCGGCGCGGGCTCGGCAGCCTTCGCGTCGGCGGCCGGTGCCGCGACGACGGCTGCCGCCGGCATCGGTTCGGCCACCGGCTCACCCGCGGCTTGCGCGGCGTCGGTCGCGGCGGGCATCGGCTCCGGGGCCTTGTCGGCGACCGGCGGGACCTGCTCCGGCGCCTGGTCGGCCACGGCCGGCGCGGGCTCGGGCGCCTTGTCCGCGACCGGCTGCGCGGGCTCCGGCGCCTTCGTATCGGCGACCGGTGCGGCGGGCGCGGGCGATGCCTTGTCTGCCGCTGCCGGCGCGGTGATGACGGCTGCCGCCGGCACGGCGGCCATTGCGGCCGCCGGTACCACCGACGCGGCAGGTGCCGCGGCGACGGCAGGCGCGGCAGCAGCAGCCGGTGCCGCGGCCGCCGGAACTGCGGCGGCAACCGTCGGCACTGCGACGGCCGGAGCCGCGGCGACCGGCGCCATCACCGGTACCGGCACCGAAACGGGCGCCGCGCGCATCGACGTCGTCTCGATCGGGCGCGTCGGTGCGGGCGCCGGCGCGGCCGAGCCGAGCGGCGGCAGGCCCATCCGGTCGCGCACGATCGGATCGCGATACTTCACGTCGTCCGCGACGGTCGCTTCGACGCTGGGCGCCACGTTCGAACGCGCGAGCGGCGCGGTCGTGCCCGGGCACAGGTGCCCGGTCGCTTCCACCGCGCGCCGGTTCGCATCGCTCTGGCAGAGCAGCGCGAGCGCCACGTCGGTCAGCCCCATCGCGCGAAATTCACGCGCATCGAGACGCCGCACGCAGGCCTGGTCGACCAGCGTCGTGCCGCCCGTCGCGCCGAACCCCGGGAACGACACGCCGACGCTCACCGAGCCCATGCAGGTATCGGACAGCGTGGTCGTGAGGCCGGGCGCCTGGATCGACGGGTTCGTCTTGATCGTCTGCGTGCCCGAGTAATTGACGTTTTCCGTCGCCTGGGTGTTGTACGGGCTGGTGCCGGGTGCGCCGGCCGCGAGCGCGTTCGTGCTCTGCGGGCTCACGTTGCCGCCGGCCGTGCTGGACGGCAGCGTCACGTTGACGTTCACGCTCGAATTGCCGCTGCCGCGCACTCCGCTGGAGCTGGTGGCATTGCCGCCGCGCGAGCTGGTCGTATTCGTGTTCATGCTCGAGCCGCCGCCCTGGCTGATGGCCGTCGACGATGTCGACGACTGCGCGCTCGACGTCGAATCGGCGGTTTGTGCCTGTGCACCGATCGTGGTCATCGCGAACATCGCCGCACATGCCACCTTGATCCTGTTGCTGTTCATTTCACTCTCCGGACGAGGTTTGTCCTCCACCCAGGCAACCGTACTAATTCCCCTGAATGCCTTCAGTTTTCGCTGCTTCCCCGAACTGCTTCCAGCCGCTGCCCAGCTGGGACCACGAGCCGGCCGACACGCCCTGCCACTGCTGGGTGTCCGGTCCGCCGATGGCACTGCCCGACGAAAGCGTTTGTTGTTCTGACGGTTTGGTTGTCTGGTCAGGGTTGTTTGACGTCTGCATAGTCGATTGCCCACCATCGGCAGCACGGTCAGCGCCATACGCCGTCAGAGACGCGAGCATCAGAGCGGCGGCAATCAGGTTCTGCTTCATGCCAACTCCTTACGTGACAACAATGCGGAAAAGAGACCAGCGTCGCTGGGAAACTGGTCCCCCCCACACCTGACTAATGACTGCTCCCGGTCGCGCTCGAGTCGCCCTGGCTTCCGCCCGATGCGGACGGCGAACCGGCCGGACCGGTACTCCACACGGTCGACGAGTTGTAGTGATTCGAGCCCGCGATCGCGCCCGATCCGCCACTGCCCGTCCATCCCGCGGCACCCGCGTTGGCATTGCCGTGGTCGTTCGCGCCCGTGGCCGTGTAGTGGTTCGCGCCGAGTACGATCGTGGCGGTCACCCCTCCCGAAAGCGCATTCGCGTTCTCGTTCGTGCTGCCGTTTCCAGCGAACGAGCCTGCGGCACCGATACCGCCGCCTGCCGCGAACGCGCCCCCGTTCGTGCCCGAACCGCTGGCCGTCGAAGTCGAGTTGTGATAAGCGGACGCCGTGCCGGCGGAGCCGCTGGGCGTCACGGTACTTCCTGCATTCGCGCCGGCCGTCGATGTCGAATTGCTGGTATAGCTGCCGGAGCCGACCAGCACCGAACCGGAAACACCCGCCGCAACGGATTGCGTCTGGTTGGTCGTGGACGATCCGGCCGCCAACGCAGCGGACGAAATGACGGTGAGCGCTGTCGCTAAAATGACTTTGGCTTTCATAGCAATTCCTTGCTGTGAGGAAGTTCGACGGTGGCGGAGCCGGGCCCGCCCTCGCGGGACGAAACCCGGCATCCGTACCGCCAGCCAATGACGAACGCTACGCGTCGCGGCTTAGTGGTGATACGTCCAGCCGATCGAGCCGGCGTTCGCACCGCTGCTGCCGCCCGCTTGTGCGCCGCCGAAGCCGAAGCCGCCGACCGTCGACGTTTGAGTGTGGTTCGTGTACGAGATCGAACCGCTGCTGCCGCCACCGGCCGTTGCGCCGGCTGCGCCGAGTGCCGAGCCCGAATCGGTCGCGGAGAAGTGGCCGAACCCGGCGACCCCTGCCATCGTCTGGCCACCGCTCGACGAGTTGCTGCTCGACACCGTGCCGCTGCCGGCGAACGCTGCACCCGAAACCGCCAGAACTGCTGCTGCAATCAGAAGCTTCTTCATGGTCGACTCCATAACGGCGTGGAGAGAATGAGCATGGAAGATCGCACGCCATCAATCTTCCTGCCTCGAGCAATCCTTAAAAATAAGGATCACTATCTAATAAATAAGCTATTGCTTACTCGTAAATGGCGTTTTTATTTTTGGCCAGACGAAGTCTAGTTTTATGTTTTTAAGTTGTCCAAAATTTCTGAGTAGGTGTTTTCTATTATTTTTATGAACATTAAAATGCTCTCAAAACACCATTGATGAAATTAACCGGAATGGCGAGCACGTCTTTCCGGCCCGCGATTTTCAATACCCCGTCGAAAACCGATGCCGGCACTGGCACCCGTTTCCGGAATTGAAAATCAGCGAATATATTTACAACCGCAAAATTCAGCGCCCGCGCGACGTGCGCCCTTCATCCGGGCGACGACGGGCCTGCATTGCAGCCAGACGACATGTCTGCTCCCTGAGCTGACGAAGAAAGGCCTTCCGGATAACCCGGCCGACGCGCGTTCGATCTAGTCCGGCCGGCGCCGGCACTGACCCGGCGCGATCGAAACGGCTCTGCACGGTTGAAGAGGAATCGGCGCCACGCTGTTCGGCACGAACGACATGCCCCATCCGGGAACGCTGAATGAAGTCGAGCGCCGCTGTCGCCGGGTTGCCGCGCGCAGCGACAACCGCTCCAGCACGCGGCGCGCGCGGAGGGCGGGAAATCGGCAACGCGCGAGCCACGACGCTGGCACTGCGTCGCGAGCACTACCCCGATCGTTCCGACTACCCCTGTGGTGCGCAAGAATCGCGCGGATCAAGCCACTGCTTATAGTGTTCATCGCCGCTTCCCCGACTGGCTCGTGACGAACTGGCCGCCCCCACATCGTTGTTGCATCGTGTCGACCGCTCGCCGGTGCGTCCCATGTCGCAAACTGCATGCCACGCGATATTCCACCGCGCATTGCGCGCCGCATGCGACCGCCAGCCCTGACGATTTCACCCGGAACGGCATTTTTTGTTTCAGGAATGTATCGCGATAACGGGATGCACTTGGCAGCGATCATTGAACACTGCGACGTAATGCCGTGATTTGACGGACGAATCCGGCGTGCCGAGGCACCCCGGACGCCCCTGCGAACGGTTGTTTCAAACTTGAGAAGCGGCCGTCGACACCCGGCCCACGGTTCGCGCGTTTCCACTGACAAACCGCGTGTTGCGGCATGCCGGCAACCGTCCATCCCCCCCGGCGGACGGGGATCCCGGCGCTCGATGATCCCCGCCGAACGGCCGCCGATACGACCGGAACACGGGTTCACCCCGAAATACGAAACGAATTTGATTCATCCGTGAAAATACCCACACGATCATCCGGTGAAAAAAGCTTGCCTTCCGGCACGTTGCAGGCGTAATAATTAAAACAAATGTAAACCAGCGATCCCGGCAAAAACGTACGCATCATTTTTTCATTTCCGTTCGATTCACCTTTCATCGCCTGGCCTCGATGAGCAATTCATTGAAGAGACGTTTTCGATCGGTTATCCGCCTAATTCTCATCACTGAAACATGCCGATTAAAAACCGCTTTCACGCCTTCAATGTCTTAAAAGCCTGATTCGACGCGCGTTTCGTCGTATCGAACCGTATCGATCCCGCGATCGCCACGGGCGCTTCCCTGTCCCCACGATTCACGCATGAAACACAAACGCGCGTGCCGAACGGCCATTGCGCGGCCACGCCCGCATCCAGCGGGACTTCGTCATTCATGGCATGCCGATTGCCTGATGTCCGGCTCTCACCGAGCGGCACGCCACGGCACACGACATACAAGCGGCGGCCCCTCGTCAATCAGCGTGTCGGGGAAAAGGCGATGAAGATCACCACCGATCGATCGACGCTTGCGTCGTTCAAGCATCAACGGGGTTGTCAGCGAAACCGGAGCGCCTGTCGCGGCGCTTCGTCGACATCGGTACATGCGGACAGGCGCCCGCCGAAGCGATACCCGTGCAGCGGGATGGAACGGGTGCGCGACGCCGTCGAGTACATCGACGTGTGGTTCCTGGAGATGCTCGACGAAGGAGAAAGCGATGAATGACAGGGTCGCGATCGACACGCGCGCCGGCCGGCGCGTACTGGTGACGGGTGGCGCAGGTTTTCTCGGCAGCTACGTCTGCGAACGGCTCGTCATGGAAGGCGCGTTCGTCACCTGCGTCGACAGCCTGCTGACGGGACGCAAGCTCAACGTCGCCGACCTGAAGGCGTCCGACCGGTTCGAATTCGTGAAGGGCGACGTGTCGCTCGGCCTGCCGCAGCTGCAGGTGGATGAAATCTGGAATCTCGCGTGCGCGGCCTCCCCGCCCACCTACCAGATCGATCCGGTCCACACGATGATGACGAACGTGCTCGGCATGAACCACTGTCTCGCGCTGGCGCGCCGGACCGGCGCGCGCGTGTTCCAGGCGTCGACCAGCGAGATCTACGGCGACCCCGGCGTCCATCCGCAGATGGAAACCTATCGCGGCAACGTGAACACGATCGGCCCGCGTGCGTGCTACGACGAAGGCAAGCGTGCGGCCGAGGCGCTGTGCTACGACTACTACCGTTCGCACGGCGTCGACGTGCGCGTCGCGCGCATCTTCAATACCTACGGGCCGCGCATGTCGCCGCGCGACGGCCGCGTCGTGTCGAACTTCATCGTCGCCGCGCTCAATGGCGCCGCGCTCGAGATCTACGGCGACGGCCGGCAGACGCGCTCGTTCTGCTTCGTCAGCGACCTGATCGACGGCTTCTTCAGCCTGATGGACGCCCCGCGCAACGTCGGCACACCGGTCAACATCGGCAATCCCGGCGAATTCACGATGATCGAACTTGCGGAGCAAGTCCTCGCGATCACGGGCTCGACCTCGGAGATCGTGTTCCGGCCGCTGCCGATCGACGATCCGCACCAGCGCAAGCCCGACATCTCGGTCGCCGCGACGGAGCTCGGCTGGCGGCCGGCGATCGATCTCGACGAAGGCCTGCGCCGCACGGTCGACTATTTCAGCCGCGAACTGTGGCTCGCGCCGGTGCTGCGCGGGACCGGAGCGGTCGCATGAAAGTGCTCGTGACAGGGGGAGCGGGCTATATCGGCAGCCATACGTGCAAGGCGCTCGCGGAAGCAGGACACGAGCCCGTCGCGTACGACAACCTGTCGACCGGTCATCGCGACGCGGTCCGCTGGGGGCCGCTCGTCGCGGCCGACATCCTCGACGGCGATGCGCTGTCGCACGCGCTCGCCGCGCACCGGCCCGACGTCGTGATCCATTTCGCCGCGCTCGCCTACGTCGGCGAATCGGTGCTCGCGCCCGAGCGCTACTACACGGTCAACGTGACGGGCACCTGCACGCTGCTGAGCGCGATGCGCGCAGCCGGCGTGGGCAGGATCGTGATGTCGTCGTCGTGCGCGACGTACGGCATTCCGGAGACGCTGCCGATCTCGGAGCGCACGCCGCAGCGGCCGATCAATCCGTACGGCTTCACGAAATACGCGATGGAGCGGATGGCCGCCGATTTCGAACGCGCGTACGGGCTGAAATGGATCGCGCTGCGCTACTTCAACGCGGCGGGCGCGGACCCCGACGGCGCGATCGGCGAATGCCACGCACCGGAAACGCACGCGCTGCCGCTGGCGATCCGCGCGGCGCTGCGCACCGGCGACGCATTCCGGGTAATGGGCACCGACTACCCGACGCCGGACGGCTCGGCGATTCGCGACTACGTGCACGTGAGCGACCTCGCCGACGCCCACCTGAAGGCAAGCGCCTATCTGTGCGGCGGCGGCCCGAGCGTCGCGCTGAACCTCGGCACCGGAAACGGGACGTCGGTGCTCGCCGCGTTGCGTGCGGTCGAGGCCGTGACGGGCCGCCGCGTGCCGACGGTGCTGGCCGCGCGCCGCCCGGGCGATCCGCCCGCGCTGTACGCCGACGCGACGATGGCCGCGCGGGTGCTCGGCTGGCGGCCCCGCTTCACCGCGATCGAGCCGATGGTCGAACACGCTGCGGCGTGGTTTCAGAAGGAGCGGCAACGCGAATCCAGCAGGTAACGACGCAAGCGTCGTCACAAGCCACCCAGGGGAACAACCATGAATGTGCGGATCGCCATCGTCGGTACGGGCTACGTCGGCCTGGTCAGCGGCGCATGCCTTGCCGAGCTCGGGCATGACGTCGTCTGCATCGACAACAATCGCGGCAAGATCGACGCGCTGAACGAAGGCCGCATGCCGATCTACGAACCGGGCCTCGACGCCGTCGTCGCCCGCAACGTCGAACGCGGCACGCTGCGCTTCAGCAGCGACCTCGCCGCCAGCGTGCGCGATCGCGATGCGGTGTTCATCGCGGTCGGCACGCCGACGCTGCCCGGCACCGACCACGCGGATTTGCAATACGTCGAGGCGGCCGCGCGGGAAATCGCGGCGAACCTGACCGGCTTCGCGGTGATCGTCACCAAGTCGACGGTGCCGGTCGGCACCAACCGGATCGTCGCGCAGATCGTCGACTGCTGCGCGCCGGACGGCGTCGACGCGGCGATCGCGTCGAATCCGGAATTCCTGCGCGAAGGCTCGGCGATCGACGATTTCATGCATCCCGATCGCATCGTGTTCGGCGCCGAGCATCCGCGTGCGATCGAGATCATGAAGGCGATCTACGCGCCGCTGGAAGCGGCCGGCCATCTCGTGCTCGCGACCGAGATCGAGACGGCCGAACTCGTCAAATACGCGGCGAATGCGTTTCTCGCGGTGAAGATCAGCTACATCAACGAGATCTCCGACCTGTGCGAAGCGGTCGGCGCCGACGTCGAGCTGGTCGCGAACGGGATGGGCCTCGACCGGCGCATCGGCGCGTCGTTCCTGAAAGCCGGCCCCGGCTGGGGCGGCTCGTGCTTCCCGAAGGACACGCGCGCGCTGAAGGCGACGGCCTCCCAGCATGCGGTGCCGCTGCGCATCGTCAGCGCGGCGATCGAATCGAACGCGCTGCGCAAGGAGCAGATCCTCCGGCGCATCGAGAACGCGTGCGGCGGCTCGATCAAGGGCAAGCGCATCGCGGTGCTCGGCCTCACCTTCAAAGGCCAGACCGACGACGTGCGCGAAAGCCCGAGCATCGACGTAATCCAGTTGCTCGTCGGCGCCGGCGCACATATCCGCGCGTACGACCCGGCGCGTCCGCACGAGGCGTCGCGGCTGCTGCCGCAGGTGTTCATGGAAGGCTCCGCGGTCGATGCGGTACGCAGTGCGGATGCCGTCGTCGTGATGACCGAATGGAAGGCGTTCGAGACGCTCGATCTCGCCGACCTCGCGGATCACATGGCCGACCCCGTGATGCTCGACATGCGCAACCTGTTCAGCGAACGGCTGGCCGCCGACAGCGGCTTTCGCCGCTACGAACGCGTGGGCCGCTCGTGCGGCGAGCGCTCGCCGGCAGACCCGGCCGCGGAACCCGCGAACGCGAGCGCGGACACCCGGCCGCAGCGCGGCCTGCTTCAGCACTGATGGTCCGACCTTGACGGGAGAGCACCATGAAGAAGCTGGTTGCGTCGCCTGCCGGTGCGCTTGCGCCGGATACCGCCGATACCACGGACGCGCCGGACACCGAAGCAGGTCGCGCCGATGCGCGGCACGCGGCGGTTCCGTTCGTGGTCCCGCTGATGGACAGCGGGACCCGGATCGTGTTCCAGATCCTCGCGCTGGGCTGGTTCGTCGCGCTGGGCATCTTCTGGCGCTGGTGGCTGCGCGACGAGCACTATGTCGATGCGTTCCGCTTCGGCGTCAACTGCTTCGTGCTGTTCTGGACCACCTTCATTCCCGGCTATTTCATCTTCATCATCCGCTCGGCGGTCGTGCCGAACCCCGCGCTGCCCGTGCCGCGCGACTGGCGCGTCGCGATGGTCGTCACCAAGGCGCCGTCCGAGCCGTTCGACATCGTGCGCACGACGCTGCTCGCGATGCTCGACCAGACCTATCCGCACGACACGTGGCTCGCCGATGAAGACCCGTCGCCCGCCACGCTCGACTGGTGCCGCGAGCACGGCGTGTTCGTGTCGACGCGGCGCGGCATCGCCGCGTATCACCGGGCGAGCTGGCCGCGCCGGACCCGCTGCAAGGAAGGCAATCTCGCGTACTTCTACGACCGGGTCGGCTACGACAACTACGATTTCGTGTCGCAGCTCGACGCCGACCACGTGCCGACCCGCACCTATCTCGAGGAAATGCTCCGGCCGTTCGTCGATCCGGACGTCGGCTACGTGTCGGCCCCGAGCATCTGCGACAGCAATGCGGCCGGCAGCTGGAGCGCGCGCGGCCGCGTCAACGTCGAAGGGCCGCTGCACGGCACGATGCAGGCCGGCTACGCGGGCGGCCTCGCGCCGCTGTGCATCGGCTCGCACTATGCGGTGCGCTGCCGCGCGCTGCGCGAGATCGGCGGGCTCGGGCCCGAACTCGCCGAGGATCACTCGACCACGATGATCTTCAACGCGAAGGGCTGGCGCGGCATGCATGCGCTGAACGCGATCGCGAACGGCGAAGGACCGCGCACGTTCGGCGACCTCGCGACGCAGGAATTCCAGTGGTCCAAGAGCGTGATGATCATCATGCTGCGCTACACGCGCCGCTATTTCATGGGCCTGCCGCTGAAGCTGAAGGCGCAGTTCCTGTTCTGCCAGCTGTGGTATCCGCTGTGCGCGCTCGCGATGGCCGGCAGCGTCGTGATTCCGGTCGTCGCGTTGCTGACCGGCCGCGTGTGGGCGCACGTCGACTACCTCACGTACCTCACCTACGCGCTGCCGCTCACCGTGCTGATCCTGTGCGTCGTGACGTGGGCCACGCATTCGACGCAGTCGTGCCGGCCGCTGAATACCAAGCTGTTGTCGTGGGAGGGGCTCACGTTCGTGTTCGCGCGCTGGCCGTGGGTCGTGCTCGGCTGCGTGTCGGCGCTGCTCGACTGCGTGCGCGGCAGGGAATTTCCGTTCAAGGTCACGCCGAAGGGCGGCATGGTCGAGCAGGACGCGCCGCTGCGCGTCGTCGCGCCTTACCTGCTGATCTCGCTGTTCTGCAGCCTGCCGGTGGTCGCGATCGAGAATCCGCGCAACGCGGCCGGCTTCTATCTGTTCTCGACGCTGACGGGCATCCTGTATTTCGTGATCGCCGCCGTCATCGCCGTGCATCACGGCAAGGAGCAAGGACTCGACGCGTCGACGTTCACACAGATGTTCGTCAGCCGCCTGCCCGTGCGCAACGCGCTGTTCGTCTTCGCGCTGGCGATGCTGCTGACGGCCATCGGGCTGCGCGCACCGCACGGCTGGCAGGCGATGATGTGGCGCTCGGGCGTGCCGGTCGTCGCGATGGTCGAACCCGCGGCGGGGGAGCCGGTGAAGCAGCCCGCGCTCGGCGCCTACGACCCCGACGACGCGCTCGCGGCCGCGCCGGGCATCGCATTCGATCATGTATTCGTGTCGTGGAACGCGCCCGATATCGACGCGGAAATCGGCAACGCATACCGGGCCGCGCAAGCCCGCAACCGCTCGCTGATGCTGACCGTCGAGCCGTGGGCGGCGGACGGCACGCGACCGGGCACGTTGCTCGCCGATATCGCGCGCGGCCGCTACGACGCGCGGATCGCCGCGACCTGCTCGGCGCTCGCCGCGTTGAAGGGGCCGGTGTTCGTGCGATGGGGCCACGAGATGGAGACGGACACCGGACGCTATCCGTGGGCCGTCGGCGATGCCTCGGCTTACGTCGATGCGTACCGGCGCGTCGTCACTGCGTGCCGCACGATGACCGACCAGATCCGCTTCGTGTGGTCGCCGGCCGGCAACCGCAATCTCGGCGACTATTTCCCGGGGCGCGGCTATGTGGACGAAGTCGGCCTGTCGGTATTCGACTGCCCGCGCTGCGCGATCTGGCCGCCCGGCGGCCGGTTCTCGGCCGCGAGCATCCTGCGCACCAAATACGAACGGGTGGCCGACTACGGCTTGCCGGTGATGGTCGCGGAGCTCGGCGTCGACGGGTCGAATGCGCGCAAGCGCGCGGAACTCGACGAATTCCAGCGCTCGCTGTGGCGCTATCCGTTGTTGAAGGCGGTGGTCTACTTCAACGCGGTCGACACGCCCGGCGCGTGGCCCGCGCACTATGTGCCGGACTGGCGGATCGCGCCGGCGTACCTGCAGACGACGGTCGTCGCGAAATGACGATCGGCGAGCGGCCGGCCGTCAGCCGAGCAGTTCCTTCTTGCGCAGATGCACGACGTCGCGCATCGGCGGCGCGCCGAACAGCCGGCTGTATTCGCGGCTGAACTGCGACGCGCTTTCGTAGCCGACCACGGCCGCCACCGACCCGACGTCGCCGCCCTGCCGCAGCAACAGCCGCCGCGCCTCGTGCAGCCGCAGCTGCTTCTGGTACTGCAACGGGCTCAGCGTCGTCACGTGCTTGAAATGATGGTGCAGCGACGACACGCTCATGTTGACCGCCTGCGCGAGCGACTCGACGCGCATCGGCTCCGCGAAGTGATCGCGGATCCATTCGATCGCCCGCGCGATCCGGTGCGTCTGGCTGCCCGCGATCGCCATGTGCCGCAGCCGCGTGCCCTGCCCGCTGATCATCAGCCGGTACAGCACTTCCTTTTCGATCAGCGGCGCGACGACCGCGATGTCGGCCGGCGTATCGAGCAGCCGCAGCAGCCGCAACGCCGCATCGAGCAGCGGCGGCGTCAGCTCCGCGAGCGCGATCCCCTCGCCCTCCGGGCCCGCGTCGGGCTCGGGCAGCCGCATCTCGGCCGCCAGCTCGACGATGCGCTGCGGGTCGAGCGTCAGCGACAGGCACAGGTACGGCGCATCCGGCGACGCACGCGTCACGCGCGACAGGATCGGCAAGTCGATCGACGTAATCAGGCAATTGTGGGTGTCGTATTCGTAAGCCTGGCCGGCCACGATCACGCGCTTCGCGCCCTGCGCGGCGATCACCAGCGCGGCGCGCGATACGCCGCAGCCGAGATCGACCGGCCGCGTGTGCCGATGCAGCATCAGGCCCGGCACGGCGGTCGAGTGCGAGCCGTCCGCGGGCGCGAAACGGCCGATCAGCGACGCCAGTTCGCGCCGCCCGGATTCGCGCGACGCCACGATATCGGTCATGTCCATGACGCTTCCTCGAATGATTTCCCGTGTCGCGCGAGCATAGCGAAACGGCTCGCGGCGTGCGGGGAATTTGCAGGATTGTTCAATAAATTTGCAGGATTGGGTAGACGCAAAAAACGATGCCTCGCGCACACTGCCGGCTAACCCGGCGCATGCCGGGTTTTCCCCACGGAGACAACAACATGCCTACCTCGTTTGTCCTGAACGGCAAGAACGTCACGCTCGACGCCGATCCGTCGATGCCCGTCCTCTGGGCGATTCGCGAACACGCGGGACTGACCGGCACGAAATTCGGCTGCGGCATGGCGCAGTGCGGCGCGTGCACGGTGCATCTCGAAGGCCAGGCCGTCCGCTCGTGCGTGCTGCCGCTCGCCGGCATCGCGGGCAAGCACGTCACGACGATCGAAGGCCTGCAGAGCAAACCCGCGCAGGCCGTGCAGGCCGCGTGGGTCAAGCTGCAGGTGCCGCAATGCGGCTATTGCCAGTCCGGCCAGATCATGTCGGCCACCGCCTTGCTCGAACAGAACCCGAAGCCGACCGACGCGGACATCGACGCCGCGATGAACGGCAACCTCTGCCGCTGTGCGACCTACGCCCGCATCCGGGCCGCGATCCACGACGCGGCCGCGACGCTGGGAGCCTGACCATGACGATCGAACTCGACAACCCCGGTTCGGTGCGCCCGTCGCGCCGCACGTTCCTGAAGGCCGCGGGGGCCGCTGCCGCCGTCAGCCTGACCATCGGCTTCGACTGGGCCGGCCTCGGCCGCCGCGCGCTCGCCGCCACCGCGCCGGCCGGCGATTTCGCGCCGAACGCCTTCCTGCGCATCACGCCCGACGGCGCCGTCACGGTCATCGCGAAGCACGTGGAAATGGGCCAGGGCGCCTATACGGGCATCGCGACGATCGTCGCCGAGGAGCTCGACGCCGACTGGTCGAGCGTGCGCGTCGAAAGCGCGCCGGCCGATGCGAAGCGCTATGCGAACCTCGCGTTCGGCACGATGCAGGGCACGGGCGGCAGCTCGGCCATGGCGAACTCGTGGCAGCAACTGCGCGAGGCCGGCGGCAAGGCGCGCGCGATGCTCGTGTCGGCCGCGGCGGCCCGCTGGAAGGTGCCGGCCGGCGAACTGACCACCGCCAACGGCGTCGTCACGCACACGAAGAGCGGCAAGACGGCCGCGTACGGCACGCTCGTCGCCGATGCGTCGAAGCTGCCCGTGCCCGACAAGGTCACGCTGAAGCAGCCGGCCGATTTCAAGCTGATCGGGCACCGGATTCCGCGCGTCGACGGGTCGTCGAAATCGAACGGCACCGCGCATTTCACGCTGGACACGACGTTCCCCGGCATGCGCGTCGCGCTGCTGCAGCGGCCGCCGCGTTTCGGCGCGACGGTGAAATCGTTCGACGCGACCGCCGCGAAGGCCGTGCCGGGCGTCGTCTCGGTCGTGCAGGTGCCGGGCGGCGTCGCGGTCGTCGCGACGGGCTTCTGGGCCGCGAAACAGGGCCGCGACGCGCTGAAGGTCGAATGGGACGAAACGAAGGCGGAAAAGCGCGGCTCGGACGAGCTCATGCGCGAATACCGGCAGCTCGCCGACAAGCCGGGCGCATCGGCGCGCAAGGACGGCGACGCCGATGCGGCGATCGCCGGCGCCGCGCGCAAGATCAGCGCGACGTATGAATTCCCGTATCTCGCGCATGCGCCGATGGAGCCGCTCGACGCGGTCGTCAAGCTGACGCCGACCAGCTGCGAGATCTGGGCCGGCGACCAGTTCCAGACGGTCGACCAGGGCAACGCGGCCAAAACGGCCGGGCTGAAGCCGGAACAGGTGAAGATCCATACGCTGTATGCGGGCGGCAGCTTCGGCCGGCGTGCGAACGCGTGGTCGGACTACGTCGTCGAGGCCGTGTCGATCGCGAAGGCGCTCGGCGCGGACGGCAAGCCCGTCAAGCTGCAATGGACGCGCGAGGACGACATCCAGGGCGGCTTCTACCGGCCGATGTACTTCCACAAGCTCGACGCGGGCCTGACCGCGGACGGCCGGCTGGTCGGCTGGCGCCACCGGATCGTCGGCCAGTCGATCCTCGCCGGCACGCCGTTCGAGGCGTTCATGGTCAAGAACGGCATCGACGCGACGTCGGTCGAGGGCGCGGCGAACCTGCCTTACGCGGTGCCGAACGTGTCGGTCGAGCTCACCACCACCCGGGTCGGCCTGCCCGTGCTGTGGTGGCGCGTGGTCGGCAGCTCGCATACGGCCTACGCGGTCGAGGCGTTCATCGACGAAGCCGCGCACGCGGCCGGCAAGGACCCGTACGCGTTCCGCCGCGACCTGCTCGCGAAGGAGCCGCGCATGCGCGCGGTGCTGGAGCTGGCCGCGCAGAAGGCCGGCTGGGATCCGGCCAAGCCGCTGCCGAAGGGCCGCGGGCGCGGGATCGCGGTGGCCGAGGCGTTCAAGAGCTATGTCGCGCAGGTGGCCGAGGTCTCGGTCGACGCGGACGGCAAGGTGAAGGTCGAGCGCGTGGTGTGCGCGGTCGACTGCGGGATCGCGATCAATCCCGACATCGTCGCCGCGCAAATGGAGGGCGGCATCGGTTTCGGCCTCGGTGCGGCGATGCACAGCGCGATCACGCTAAAGGACGGCCAGGTCGAGCAGCGCAACTTCGACGGCTACCACGTGCTGCGGATGGCCGAGATGCCGAAGGTCGAGGTGCATATCGTGCCGTCGGCCGAGGCGCCAACCGGGGTCGGCGAGCCGGGCGTCGCGCCGGTCGGGCCGGCCGTGGCGAACGCGATCTTCGCGGCGACGGGCAAGCGGCACTACGTGCTGCCGTTCGATTCGGCGGATAGCGCGAAGGCTTGATGTGACGGGACGCCGGCTGCGGGGTGAGGGGTGCCCTGTGGCCGGCGTTTTTTCGGCTGCCCATGTAGGGTTCGATGTCGGCAAAAATCTTCGCCAACCATTTGATTCAAAAAGAAAACCCGGCAAGCCCGGCAGGGTTCGACGTAGGGTTCGTTATCCATCCGAAGCCTTATCCGGCCGCCCCCGAAATCCGTACCTCCCCCACGTTACGTCAGACGTAACGCCCGTAACGTCCCCGCCCGATGCTACGTAACAATCCTTCACCATTGCTCCAGCCCTGTCATCACGCGCCCGGCGTTGCGCGTTAAAAATTCTTTTTAAATTCAAGGCTGCTCCGCGGTCCGCGCCGCTCCCGCCCGCCGTTCCCCCCTGAC
>NZ_JACCQA010000066.1:0-22742 GCF_015712215.1 Burkholderia sp. 9779_493 | reverse complement strand
CATGCCGCACGCGCCCTTTTTGTATTTTGCCTGGCCCTGCGTCGCGTCAGACGACCGTCAGGCGCACCGGCACGTTGTTGCGCGTGGCGTTCGAGTACGGGCACACGTGGTGCGCCTTGTCGACCAGCGCCTGCGCGTCGGCCTTGTCGAGCCCCGGCAGCGACACGCGCAGTTCGATGTCGAGCCCGAAGCCGCCAGCGTCGTTCGGGCCGATGCCCACTTCCGCCGTCACCTGCGTATCGGCCGGCAGCGTCTGCTTGTTCTGGCCCGCGACGAATTTCATCGCACTCAGGAAACAGGCCGAGTAACCTGCGGCAAACAGTTGCTCCGGATTCGTGCCTTCCGCGCCCGTGCCGCCGAGTTCGCGCGGCGCGGCCAGCTTCACTTCCAGCTTGTGGTCGGCGGATACCGCGCGGCCGTCGCGGCCGCCCGTGCTCGTGGCGCTGGTCTTGTACAGAATGTTCATCGTGCAGCTCCTGTCGGGAAGAGGGAGAAAAGCGGTCCGGTCAGACGGGTGTCGCCGGCCACGAGTGAAATATAGAGCACAAATCATTAGTGTGCAAATGAAATTTTGAAGAAAAACCCGGCAGCGCCGGGCGAGGTCGTCTGCGCTTGGCGCGTCAGCGTTCGTTGGCCGCCGACAATGCGTCGCGCAACTGCTGGAGATCGGCGCGCAGCCGGATCAGGAATTCGGGCGTTTGCTGCATCGCGCAAAAGAGCTCGGCGGGCACCGAGCGCGCGCGATCCTTCAGCGCACGACCGGCCGACGTCACACGCACGTTGACGACGCGTTCGTCAGCCGCGCTGCGTACGCGCTCGACGTAGCCGAGCGCTTCCAGCCGCTTCAGCAGCGGCGTGACCGTGGCGGGATCGAGGTCGAGCCGCGCGGCAATGTCCTTCACGGCCATGTCGTCGCGCTCCCACAGCACGAGCATCGCGAGATATTGGGGATAGGTCAGCGACAGCTTGTCGAGCAGCGGCTTGTACGCCTTCGTCATCGCGTGCGAAGTCGCGTAAAGCGCGAAGCACAATTGCTCGTCGAGCGTCTGGGGCAGCGGGGGCAGGCGATCCATGGTTCGGGAAGCGCGGCGATGCGCGAACGATTTGTACGCAAATTATTTTGCGCGCAAAAGATTCGATTGAACAGGGGCGGCCGGAGGAAAGCGAGACGGGAAAGGGGAATCGGAAGAAGCGCGCCGGGCGACGACCCGGCGCGAAACAGTGCGACGGCGGGCGACATGCGCCGGCCGAAAGAGCGGGTTCAGCGGCCGGACATCGTCGTCGGCGCGCCCGGCTCCTGCACGCCGAAGCAGCCGCGATAGGTCGCGTAGAACGAGCAGTACAGCATCGTGACGATGATGATCGTCACCGGCATCATGATCGTCAGCGCATACGCGCCGGCGCCGAGCGCCTGCAGCAGCAGCGACAGCGCGAGCGACGTGCCGAGCGCGACGGCGAACCACAGCACGCCGTATACGACGAACGCGCCGCGATTGCGCCAGCAACTGACGACGCTGAAGAACAGCGCCTTCGCCGGCGGGACGTCATGCCATGCGACCAGCACCGGCGCGAACCAGAACAGCATCGCGACCGGCAGATAGAGCAGCGTCGCGAAGAACAGCGCGCCGAGCGTGCCTTGCGCGGCGAGCGTCTCGGGCGTCGTGTTCGCTTCGTCGGCCGCGCCCATCATCACGTGGAACAGCGCGCCGCCGTCCACGAACGACGAAGCGGCGAACACCAGCACCATCGACGCGACGTAGATCACGCCGAGCGCGAGCAGCCGCTGGGTCGCGACGGCGCCGTACGAGCGAAAGCCGTCGACGAGGATCGTCGGCATCACGGTCTTGCCGGCCACGGTGTCGCGGCACGCGGCCATGAAGCCGACCGCGATGCCGGGAATGAACACCAGCGGCAGCGCGGAGCCGATCACCGGCACCATCGACACGAGCGTGATGGCGAGCAGGTACGTGAAGAACAGCGTGATGAACGCGAGCGGATTCCGGCGGAACAGCCAGATGCCTTGACGGAACCAGACATAGCCCGTTTTCGCGGGCACTTCGATCAGTTGCATGCGGTTTGGATCTCGGGAAGCGCGGGCGTATGCGCGATACGCTCGCGCAGGATGCGTTCGAAATGGCCGGGGTCGTGCGGCTTGAGCATCTCGGCCGCGCGCGGCAGGTAGAAATCGTACAGGCGCGACACCCAGAAGCGGTACGCACCCGCGCGCAGCATGTCGCTCCAGTGGCGACGTTCCTCGGCCGTGAACGGCCGGACGGTCTGGTACGCGCGCAGCAGCGCGTCGGCGCGCGCGACGTCGAGCACGCCGGTCGCGAGGTCGACGCACCAGTCGTTGACGGTCACCGCGACGTCGAACAGCCACTTGTCGCAGCCCGCGAAATAGAAGTCGAAGAAGCCGCCGAGGCGTACGTCGTGACCGGTGCCGGGCGCCGCGTGCGCGAACAGCACGTTGTCGCGGAACAGGTCGCAATGGCATGGCCCGGCCGGCAGCGCCGCATAGTCGTCCGACGCGAAGAAGCCGGCCTGGTGGGCGAGCTCGCCTTCGAGCAGCGTGCGTTGCGCGTCCGTGATGAACGGCACGATGGCCGGTACGTTCTCCTGCCACCACGGCAGGCTGCGCAGGTTCGGCTGGCTGCGCGGATAGTCGCGGCCCGCGAGGTGCAGGCGCGCGAGCATCTGTCCGACCTCGATGCAGTGTTCGACCCCCGGCGCGAGTTCGGCCGCGCCGTCGAGCTTCGTGACGATCGCGGCCGGCTTGCCGTGCAGTTCGCCGAACAGCGCGCCGTCGTCACGCGGGATCGGGTCCGGGACCGGCACGCCGTGGGCGGCCAGATGGCGCATCAGGTCGAGGTAGAACGGCAGCTGCTGCGCCGTCAGCTTTTCGAAGATCGTGAGGACGTATTCGCCGCGCGTCGTCGTCAGGAAGAAATTGCTGTTTTCGATACCGGACGGAATGCCGCGGAACGCAAGCACGTCGCCCAGTTCGTAGTGGCGCATCCATTGCGCGAGATCGGAGTCGGAAACAGCGGTGAAAACGGCCATGCGGGATGCGTCAGGTCAGGGTGTCGGCACGCGGGCGGCGTGCATCGCGACAGCAGGTGAAGGGGCGGCGCGGCGCCCGGTGCGCCACGCCACGGAATCAGTAGCGCAGGTTCAGCGACGGCAGGCGCGTGATCGGGATGCCCGCGTCGTGCGGCTTCGGCGACGTGTCGGGCGTCGAGCTCATCTGGTAGCGCGTGCCGAAGTTCGATTTCACGTCGATCTCGACCGGCTTGCCGCGGTCGCGGTACTCGGTGACTTCGGTGCCGTTCTTGCTCTTTTCGTGGAAGCTCGGCGTGCGGCGGATGTCGGCGAAGTCCACTTTCGACGTGACTTCGGCGCCCGGCCGGTTGATCTTGCGGAGATCGGGCAGGCCGGCGGCTTCGTTGGCCTCGGCCCGGGCCTGCGCGTCGGCGTCAGGCGTGCCGCCGGCGGCGTGAGCGACGCCGGCGGCGGCAAACGCGACGGCAGCGGCGACGAAAATGAGCGGCTTCATGATGAGTCTCCAGTGAACCTACCGATTTTAGCAAATACTGCGCGCCATCCGGCCCCTGCGTGCGCAGGGGCGGCCATAAGGGCGACCGGGTTCCGTGGTAATGTCGTCGGATCTGACGAGGTGATGAAAATGAAAAACGATTTGAGCCGCCGGCACCGTGTGCTGTCGCCCGAAAGCCCGTCGGTCGAGGCTTTCGACGATCCGGTCGCCGCCGTCGCGCGGCTGTCCGCCATTTACGACACGAATACGGGCTTCCTGCGCGATGCGTTCGCGCGCTATCGCCGCCACGAAGCGATTACCGAGCACGTGCGCGCGTGCTACCCGTTCGTGCGGATCCGGACCGACGTCAACACGCACGTCGATTCGCGCCGCTCGTACGGCTTCGTCGCGGGTCCCGGCGTATTCGAGACGACCGTCACGCGCCCCGATCTCTTCGCGAACTACTACCGCGAGCAACTGCGTCTGCTGTCGAAGAACCACCATGTCAAGATCGAGATCGGCGTGTCGTCGCAGCCGATTCCGATCCATTTCGCGTTTCCGGAAGGCATCCATCTCGAGGGCGAACTCGATCGCGACCGCCTGCTCGCGATGCGCGACATCTTCGACACGCCCGACCTGTCGTATCTCGATGACCGCATCGTCAACGGCACGTTCGAGCCGGCGCCGGGCGAGCCGCATCCGCTCGCGCTGTTCACGGCGGCCCGCGTCGACTTCTCGCTGCACCGGCTGCGTCACTACACGGCGACGTCGCCCACGCATTTCCAGAACTACGTGCTCTACACGAACTACCAGTTCTACATCGACGAGTTCGTGAAGCTCGGCCGCACGCTGATGACCGAAAGCGACGATCCCGAGGTGCGCGCGTACCGCAGCGAGTACAGCGCGTTCGTCGAGCCGGGCGACGTCGTCACGTACAACGCGAACCTCGGCAGCGAGCCGGCCGAGGGCACCGCGCCGCCGCGCCTGCCGCAGATGCCCGCGTATCACCTGAAGCGCGCGGACGGTAGCGGGATCACGATGGTCAACATCGGCGTCGGCCCGTCGAACGCGAAGACGATCACCGATCACATCGCGGTGCTGCGTCCGCACGCTTGGGTGATGCTCGGTCACTGCGCGGGGCTGCGCAACACGCAGCGCCTCGGTGACTACGTGCTCGCGCACGGTTACGTGCGGGAAGATCACGTGCTCGACGCCGACCTGCCGCTGTGGGTGCCGATTCCGGCGCTGGCCGAAGTGCAGCTCGCGCTCGAGCGCGGCGTGGCCGAGGTCACGCGGCTGGAGGGCGCGGAACTGAAGCGGGTGATGCGCACGGGCACGGTCGCGAGCGTCGACAACCGCAACTGGGAACTGCGCGACCATCGCGAGCCCGTGCAGCGGCTGTCGCAGAGCCGCGCGATCGCGCTCGACATGGAAAGCGCGACGATCGCAGCCAACGGCTTCCGCTTCCGGGTGCCGTACGGCACGTTGCTGTGCGTATCGGACAAGCCGCTGCACGGCGAGCTGAAACTGCCGGGCATGGCCGACACGTTCTATCGCGGGCAGGTCGACCAGCATCTGCAGATCGGCGTGAAGGCGATGGAGATCCTGCGCACGAACGGGCTCGACAAGCTGCATAGCCGCAAGCTCCGGAGCTTTGCGGAAGTGGCGTTTCAGTAACGCCACCGCGCAGCGGCATGCGCAACGACAAAGGCCGCACGCGAACCTTCGTTCGCGTGCGGCCTTCATTTTTCTGCTTCCGCGTGCGGGCCCGACGGGCCTTCGCTCAGGCGCTCAGCACTCGCCCTTTTTCGCGTGTCCCGGCGGGCAGTGATAGCCGCCGCGACCGCGATAGCGCTGGTGATCCTCCCACTCGCGGCGTTCCCAGTAGCGGCGGCCGTCCCAGTAGCGGTCGCCATGCCAGCCGACGATGATCGCCGGCGCCGGGGCGACCACGACGGGCGCGGGGGCGACGACGACCGGCGCGGGCGTGCCGATGTTGACGTCGACGTTGACAGCGTGAGCGAGGCCGGACAGCGAAAGGCCGAGGCCGGCAAAGGCGAGGGCGATCAGCGAGCGTTGCATGTTCTTTTCCGTGGTGTCGTGATGAATAGGCCGGCGCGACGCGATGGAAGCGAGGGGGACCGTTCCACCGGGGGAACGCCGCGCCGACACAATGCAGTGTGCTGCGGCACGACGGAAAAGGCGAGTCGTGATTATTACGGAGGATTGGCGGCGCGCAGGCACGCGATGGGCCCGCCGTTTGACATTGGGGGCCGGCTGGTGCGGCCGATCCCGCCGCATGGTGCAGCGCCGGCTGCGGAGATTTGACATTCGACCGCGCGCGGCGGTGAACGGGTATTAACAGCGCGTTACAAAGTCACGCCCGGCGAGCCGCCGGAGCGCACTTCCGTCGCATGAAAAGCACAACAGCCGGCGCTCGGCCGGCTGTCGTCACCGACCGGTTACAGATAGAACATCCGGTCTTCTTCCGGGCGCGGCGGATGATCCTCCTCGTCCGAACCCTCTTCCTCGCCGCTGTCCTCGTAGAACGCGAGCACCGCGTCGAGCACCTGGTCGGGGTCGTCGATCACCTGCATCAGATCCATGTCTTCCGGATTGATCAGGCCCATCGGAATCAGTTGATCGCGGAACCACTGCAGCAGCCCCTGCCAGAATTCGCTGCCGACGAGGATGATCGGCACGAGGCGCGATTTTTTCGTCTGGATCAGCGTGAGCACTTCGGACAGTTCGTCGAGCGTGCCGAAACCGCCCGGCATCACGATCACCGCATCCGAGTTCTTCACGAACGTGACCTTGCGCGTGAAGAAGTGGCGGAAGCGCAGCGAGATGTCCTGATAGTGGTTGCCGGCCTGCTCGTGCGGCAGCTCGATGTTCAGGCCGACCGACGGCGCCTTGCCGGCGTGCGCGCCCTTGTTCGCGGCTTCCATGATGCCGGGGCCGCCGCCGGAGATCACCGCGAAGCCGGCGTCCGACAGCTTGCGCGCGATCTGCGCGGCGAGCTTGTAGTGCGGGGTATCGGGTTTGAGGCGGGCAGAACCGTAGATGCTGACAGCCGGGCGGATCTCCGACAGGTACTCGGTCGCCTCGATAAACTCTGCCATAATCGTGAACATCTGCCACGATGCGCGCGCCTTCTTGGCCGTCGCGCGTTCTTGATCTGCGAGCGAACGCAGACTCGGAATCACTTTTCTCTTGTTCATAATGCCTGAAGAACGAAATCTGGAAGGTAAGACCCTGCTATTGGTTGACGGTTCGAGCTATCTGTATCGGGCTTACCATGCGATGCCTGATTTGCGTGGCCCTGGCGGGGAGCCGACCGGAGCGCTCTACGGAATCATCAACATGCTGCGCCGTATGCGCAAGGAAGTCAGTGCAGAGTATAGCGCTTGCGTGTTCGATGCAAAGGGCAAGACGTTCCGCGACGACCTTTATGCCGACTATAAGGCAAACCGTCCGTCGATGCCGCCCGATCTCGCATTGCAGGTCGAGCCGATCCACGGCGCCGTGCGCGCGCTCGGCTGGCCGCTGCTGATGGTCGAAGGCGTGGAGGCCGACGACGTGATCGGCACGCTCGCGCGCGAAGCCGAACGGCACGGGATGAACGTGATCGTGTCGACCGGCGACAAGGATCTCGCGCAGCTCGTGACCGAGCGCGTCACGCTCGTCAACACGATGACCAACGAGACGCTCGACCGCGATGGCGTGATCGCGAAGTTCGGCGTGCCGCCCGAGCGCATCATCGACTATCTCGCGCTGATCGGCGACACCGTCGACAACGTGCCGGGCGTCGAGAAGTGCGGGCCGAAGACGGCCGTGAAGTGGCTGTCGCAATACGAAAGCCTCGACGGCGTCATCGCGCACGCGGCCGACATCAAGGGCGTGGTCGGCGACAACCTGCGCCGCGCGCTCGATTTCCTGCCGCTCGGCCGCAAGCTCGTGACCGTCGACACGTCATGCGATCTCGCGCCGCATCTCGAATCGATCGAAGCGTCGCTGAAGACCGACGGCGAGGCGCGCGAGCTGTTGCGCGACATCTTCGCGCGCTACGGCTTCAAGACCTGGCTGCGCGAAGTCGAGAACGCACCCGCGGAAGGCGGTGGCGCCGATGCGCCGGAAGGCGAGCCGGCCCCGGTGATCGCGACCGACGTCGTGCGCGAATACGACACGATACAGACCTGGGAACAGTTCGACGCGTGGTTCGCGAAGATCGACGCGGCCGCGCTGACCGCGTTCGACACCGAGACGACCGCGCTCGATCCGATGCTCGCGCGGCTCGTCGGCCTGTCGTTCTCGGTCGAGCCGGGCAAGGCGGCCTACCTGCCGGTCGCGCACCGCGGGCCCGACATGCCCGAGCAGCTTCCGCTCGACGAAGTGCTCGCGCGCCTGAAGCCGTGGCTCGAATCGGCCGATCGCAAGAAGGTCGGCCAGCACCTGAAGTACGACGCACAGGTGCTCGCGAACTACGACATCGAACTGAACGGCATCGAGCACGACACGCTGCTCGAATCGTACGTGGTCGAATCGCACCGCACGCACGACATGGACAGCCTCGCGCTGCGTCATCTGGGCGTCAAGACGATCAAGTACGAAGACGTGGCCGGCAAGGGCGCGAAGCAGATCGGTTTCGACGAAGTGGCGCTCGCGCAGGCCGCCGAATACGCAGCCGAAGATGCGGACATCACGCTGCAGCTCCATCACGCGCTGTATCCGCAAGTCGCCCGCGAGCCGGGCCTCGAGCGCGTGTACCGCGAGATCGAGATGCCGGTATCGCTCGTGCTGCGCAAGATGGAGCGCACGGGCGTGCTGATCGACGATGCGCGCCTGCACGCGCAGAGCACCGAAATCGCGACGCGCCTGATCGAACTCGAGGGGCAGGCGTACGAACTGGCGGGCGGCGAATTCAATCTCGGCTCGCCGAAGCAGATCGGGCAGATCTTCTTCGAGAAGCTGCAGTTGCCGGTCGTGAAAAAGACGCCGAGCGGCGCGCCGTCGACCGACGAGGAAGTGCTGCAGAAGCTGGCCGAGGACTACCCGCTGCCGAAGCTGCTGCTCGAGCATCGCGGGCTGTCGAAGCTGAAGTCGACCTATACCGACAAGCTCCCGCGCATGGTGAATCCCACCACCGGCCGCGTGCATACGAACTATGCGCAGGCCGTCGCGGTCACGGGCCGCCTGGCGTCGAACGATCCCAATCTTCAGAACATTCCGGTGCGCACGGCCGAAGGCCGGCGCATCCGCGAGGCGTTCATTGCATCGCCGGGCCACCGGATCGTATCGGCCGACTATTCGCAGATCGAACTGCGGATCATGGCGCACATCTCCGGCGACGCGTCGCTGTTGCGCGCGTTCTCGCAGGGCGAGGACATCCACCGCGCGACGGCCGCCGAGGTGTTCGGCGTGACGCCGCTGGAGGTCAATTCCGACCAGCGCCGGATCGCGAAGGTGATCAACTTCGGGCTCATCTACGGGATGAGCGCGTTCGGGCTCGCATCGAACCTCGGCATCACGCGCGACGCGGCGAAGCTCTATATCGACCGCTATTTCGCCCGCTATCCGGGCGTCGCGCAGTACATGGAAGACACGCGCGCAACCGCGAAGGAGAAGGGCTACGTCGAAACCGTTTTCGGTCGCCGCCTGTGGCTGCCCGAGATCAACGGCGGCAATGGCCCGCGCCGTCAGGCGGCCGAGCGCGCGGCCATCAATGCACCGATGCAGGGCACGGCGGCCGACCTGATCAAGCTGTCGATGATCGCGGTGGACGACTGGCTCACGCGCGACGGGCTTGCATCGCGGATGATCATGCAGGTGCACGACGAACTGGTGCTCGAGGTGCCGGAAGGCGAGCTGTCGCTCGTGCGCGAGAAACTGCCGGAAATGATGTGCGGCGTCGCGAAGCTGAAGGTGCCGCTCGTCGCCGAAGTGGGTGCCGGCGCGAACTGGGAAGAGGCACACTGACGCACCCCCGAGCGATTCCCGTTTCCCGCGGCATATTGTTGCAGGGATGCTGAATATCGAGATGGTTTGCTTGTGGTCAACGCGCAAGCTCCCGGACAATGCATGTCAATCATGTCATTGACGCGGGGCGGCGCGCCCCGCGTTCCGGATCGGATGCATCGAAGTGCTTCGAACTGCACATCGATGATGTCCGAACCGGTTAATCCACCGGGCGGCGCGAGTGCACGGCGTTTGCTTCATCCGGCGGCAGCAGTTTCGAATCGCAAAGGGGGAATCGGATGCATCGGATCATCATCGTAGGCGGAGGTGCCGGCGGCCTGGAACTGGCGACGCGGCTCGGCGACCGTTACGGCGCGCGCGGCAATCGTCCCGCGCGTGCGCTCGTCACGCTCGTCGACCGCAATCCGACGCACATCTGGAAACCGCTGCTGCACGAAGTCGCGGCCGGCAGCATGGACCCGTTCACGCAGGAGCTCGAATATGCGGCGCAGGCGCGCTGGCACGGCTTCGAGTTCCAGCAGGGCGAGCTGACCGGGCTCGACCGCGCGGCGAAGCGCGTCACGCTGTCGCCGATCAACGACAGCGACGGCGCGGAACTGTTGCCGGCACGCGAGCTGGAATACGACACGCTCGTGATCGCGATCGGCAGCACGACCCACTTCTTCGGCGTGCAGGGCGCACCGGAAAACGCGATCGCGCTCGACACGGTCGGGGAGGCCGAACGCTTCCGCAAGCGGCTGATCGCGGCATGCATGCGCGCGGAGCACCAGGCGCCGGCGCCGACCGCGCCGGGCGAGTCGGCCGAGCCGCGTATCCAGGTCGTGATCGTCGGCGGCGGCGCGACGGGCGTCGAGCTGTCCGCGGAACTGCGCAATACCGCGCAGGTGTTGTCGGCCTACGGGTTGCACAAACTCGATCCACGGCACGACGTCGGCATCGTGCTGATCGAATCGGGGCCGCGGATCCTCCCGGCGCTGCCGGAACGCGTCTCGTCGGCGACGGCTGAATTGCTCGGAAAGATCGGCGTGCGGCTGATGCTCGCCGAGCGCGTGACGGAGGTGGCGCCCGGGGCCGTCCACACGGCGAGCGGCAAGGTCGTGCGTGCCGACCTGACGGTCTGGGCCGCCGGCATCAAGGCGCCGTCGGTGCTCGCGAATCTCGATGGGCTCCAGGTCAACAAGCTGGGCCAGCTCGACGTGCGCCGCACGCTGCAAACCTTCACCGACGACAACATATTCGCGCTCGGCGATTGCGCGGCATGCGCATGGCCTGGTAACGAGCGCAACGTGCCGCCGCGCGCGCAGGCCGCGCACCAGCAGGCGAGCTTCCTGCTGAAGGCGATCGGCTGTCGGCTGGAAGGGCGTCCGCTGCCCGAATTCACGTATCGCGACCTGGGCTCGCTCGTGTCGCTCGGCCATTTCAGCGCGGTCGGCAATCTGATGGGCGGGTTGATCGGCGGCAACATGCTGATCGAAGGGCTGTTCGCACGCTTCATGTACATGTCGCTGTACCGGATGCACATTGCCGCGCTGCACGGTTATCCGCGGATGATGCTCGACACGATTGCGCACTGGCTGCGACGCACGACGCTGCCGCGCGTCAAGCTGCACTGATCGCGCTCGTGTGCGGAGCGGGCGGGGAATGCGCATGTCCTGCGTATTCCCCGCCCGTTTTTCTTTTCGATTCGCAAGGATTCGGTCGCGCGGCGATCGTCGCTACGCGCCGCCGCACGATGATTCGGCAGGCCGTCGCCAGGCTGCCGCGCGATGATCGATGCGATCGCCGCAACGCGTCGTAATCGAGTCTTACACATCTGACAGTTGACGCGACAACGGATTATTGGGCATCTTGTCCGGGTTTTCGTTTGCGGCGGGGTGCCAACCGCCGCAACATCCGCGCCGCGCGCCGGTGCGATGCCCCGTCATGCCGTCTCCGCGATCGTGACGGCGGCGCCCAATCGAGGAGTGCATTCATGTTGAAACCCGAAGTCGACAGCCTGGTCCCCCATGTCCCGTTCTCGCGCCGCAAGTTCATGCAGGCTGCGCTCGGCGGCACCTTCGCGGCGGCCGTGCTGCCCGTGTCGGCGCAGACGGTCACGACCGACAGCACCGCCCTGGACGTCGACACCATCGAAATCCGCTCGGGCGATGCGAGCGTGCCGGCTTATCGCGCGCAGCCGGTCGACAAGACGAACCTGCCGGTCGTCATCGTGATTCACGAGATCTTCGGCGTGCACGCGCATATCGCCGACGTCTGCCGGCGCTTCGCGAAGCTCGGCTATCTGGCGATCGCGCCGGACCTGTTTGCGCGGCAGGGCAACGCGGCGAAATATCCGACGATCCAGGCGCTGGTCGACAACATCGTCAGCAAGGTGCCGGACCGGCAGGTGACGGAGGATCTCGATGCGACGGTCGCGTGGGCAGGCAAGAACGGCGGCGACCTGACGCGCCTCGGCGTGACCGGGTTCTGCTGGGGCGGTCGCCAGGCGTGGCTGTATGCGGAACACAACCCGCACGTGCGGGCCGCGGTGGCGTGGTACGGGTTCGTCGAAGGCAAGACCGACGAGATGACGCCGTTCAACCCGGTCGATCACGCGTCGTTGCTGAAAGTGCCGGTGCTCGGCCTGTACGGCGAGAAGGATCAGAACATCACGCAGGCGTCGCTCGCGAACATGCGCAAGGCGATCCAGGCGAGCGATTCGAAGCTCGCGCGCGAATCGGAGATCGTCGTGTATCCGGATGCCGGCCATGCGTTCTTCGCCGACTACCGGCCGAGCTACGTGAAGGCCGATGCCGAGGATGGCTGGAAACGCGCGATCGAGTGGTTCCACAAGTTCGGCGTGATGTAAACGGCAAGCGGCGGCCGAGGCCGCCGCTGCGTGACTGCCGCGCCGTACGCGCGCTTACGGCGTTGGGCCGGTCGCGATCGGTCGCGACGGATCGGCGCTCCATTCGCTCCACGAACCCGGGTACAGCGACGCGCCGTGCAGGCCCGCCACTTCCAGCGCCAGCGCGTTGTGGCAGGCGGTGACGCCGGAGCCGCATTGCAGGATCACGCGGTTTGGCTCGGTGCCGGCCAGCACGGTGGCGAACGCCTCGCGCAATTCATGGCCGGTCTTGAAGCGGCCGTCGGCGGCCAGGTTGTCCTTGAAGAAGCGGTTGCGCGCACCGGGAATGTGGCCGCCCACCCGATCGATCGTTTCATTCTCGCCGCGATAGCGGTCCGGTGCGCGTGCATCGATCACCACGCGCGCGGCCGACGACACGTTCGCGAGCACGGCCGCTGCATCGACCGTCGATTCGAGCGGCGTTGCGGCGCGGAAGTCGCCGGCGGCCGGTTGCGGCACGTCGGTCGTCAGCGGCTGGCCGGCCGCTTCCCACGCCTGCAGGCCGCCGTCGAGCACCGCGACCGAATCGTGGCCGAGCCAGCGCAGCAGCCACCACAGGCGCGCCGCATAGGCGCCGCCTTGCGCGTCGTACGCGACGACTTGCTGGCCCTGCTTGAGGCCGCGGCTGGCGAGCAGCGTGGCGAGCGCGTCGCGGGTCGGCAGCGGATGGCGGCCGTTGGTGCCCGTCTTGCGGCCCGACAGGTCGCGGTCGAGATGAAGGTATTGCGCGCCGGGAAGGTGGCCGGCCGCGTAGGCGGCTTCGCCGGCGCCGGGATCGGCGAGATCGAAGCGGCAGTCGAACAGCGCCACGCTGCCGGGCGCCGCGGCCAGGCGCTCGGCGAGATTGGCGGCGGAGATGAGCGTGGTGTAATGAGTGTGTGGCATGACGGCTCCCTGGAGTGCAAATGGCCTGACACTCCAAGTCTAAACAAAAAAAGACGGGCCGAAGCCCGTCTTTTCGTTTGCCGGCGGCCGGGCGGCGGCAACGCGCCGCCTCCGCTGTCAGAGGTCGCCGAGGTGGCGGCGCAGGAACTCGTGGAAGTGCTGCATCCCGTCTTCCATCGGGCTCTGGTACGGGCCGACCTGCGACTCGCCACGCGCCATCAGCGCACGGCGGCCCGCGTCCATCCGCATCGCGATCTCGTCGTCCTCGACGGCCGTCTCCATGTAGGCGGCGCGCTCGGCCTCGACGAATTCGCGTTCGAACAGCGCGATTTCCTCGGGGTAATAGAACTCGACGATGTTGGTCGTCTTCTGCGGCCCGCGCGGGATCAGCCACGACACGACCAGTACGTGCGGATACCACTCGATCATCAGGCCCGGGTAGTAGACCATCCAGATCGCGCCGAACTCCGGCGGCACGCCGTTGCGGAACTTCAGCACCTGCTCGTGCCATTTCTGGTAAGTCGCGCTGCCCGGTTTCGCGAGGGCGTTGTGCACGCCGACCGTCTGCACGCTGTACCAGTCGCCGAACTCCCATTTGAGATCGTCGCACGACACGAAGCTGCCGAGGCCCGGGTGGAACGGGACGACGTGATAATCCTCGAGGTAGACCTCGATGAACGTCTTCCAGTTGTAATCGCACTCGTGCACTTCGACGTGATCGAACTGGTACTCGGAGAAGTCGAAGTGATGCTTCGTGCCGAGGTTGGCGAGATCGCGCGCGACGTTGCGGCCCTCGGCCTCGAACAGCAGCCCCTGCCAGTTCTGCAGCGGGCTCTTGCCGAGGTTCAGGCACGGCTTGTCGGGGAAGTGCGGTGCGCCGAGCAGCTCGCCTTCGAGGTCGTACGTCCAGCGGTGCAGCGGGCACACGATGTTCTGCGTGTGGCCGCGCCCGTTGAGCATGATCGCCTGCCGGTGGCGGCACACGTTCGACAGCAGTTCGATCTGGTTCGTCTGGTTGCGGACCAGCACGCGGCCTTCCTTCTCGGACGGCAGCGCAAAATAATCCCCCGCCTCGGGCACCATCAACTCGTGCCCGACGTAACGAGGTCCTTTCTTGAAGAGGGTTTCGATCTCGCGCTCGAGTAGCGCCTCATCGAAATATGCAGTGACTGGAAGCTGGCTGTGGGCCGACTTCAACTGAAGCGCATCGCTCAGATTGGACATTCCCACTCCCGGTGTTAGCGTGAAAGCAGTGAACAACCCAACCATCGAAAAATCGATTTAGGGAAACGGAGAATTATACCCGGTTCGCCTCGCAAGGCTAGGATTAAGTGCCTGATTTGTGTCAATTTTTTGTCGGGCGGCCGTCGAAAGGCGCACACTGTGCATCGAAGATGGGGCCGGGATTGTGCGCGGGCGCCCAAGACGGCAGGTCGGAAAATTCTCTTTTGCCGTAGAATGTCCGACTTGTTTTGAAATTTGACACCCTCGTCCATGGCGAAAACCGCATCCCCAGGCGCCACGCCGCCCGGCAATGGCACCGAACCGTTGCCGGACAATTACGAGATGGCGCTCGCGGAACTCGAGACGCTGGTTGCCCGGATGGAAGGCGGCGCGTTGAGCCTCGAGGATTCACTGGCGGCGTATCGCCGCGGTGCGACCCTCGTTGCGTTTTGCCAACAGCAGCTCGAGAAAGTGGAGCAGCAGGTTCGCGTGCTCGACGGCGCGACGCTGAAGCCGCTTTCGTCCGGAACGGCCGCCACGGACGGCGAAGACGACGATCTATGACATTCGAACAATGGATGCGGTCCGTGCTTGACCGTGTCGAGGACGCACTCGGCCACTATCTGCCGGCTGAAACCGCGATGCCCGCGAAACTTCACGAGGCGATGCGCTACGCGGTCCTCGGTGGCGGCAAACGCGTTCGCCCGCTGCTGTGCCATGCAGCAGGCGAGCTGACCGGTGCGACGGAGGCGGCACGCAACGCGGCGGCGGCGGCGCTGGAGATGATCCACGTCTACTCGCTCGTGCACGACGACATGCCGTGCATGGACGACGACGCGCTGCGTCGCGGCAAGCCGACCGTGCACGTGCAGTACGACGAGCCGACGGCGCTGCTGGTCGGCGATGCGCTGCAATCGCAGGCGTTCGTCGCGCTGACCGACGCCGACGCGCTGTCGCCGGTGCAGCAGGCGGCGCTCGTGCGCGAGCTGGCGCTCGCGAGCGGCTCGATCGGCATGGCCGGCGGGCAGGCGATCGACCTGGCGAGCGTCGGCCTGAAGCTGACGCGCGAACAGCTCGAGACGATGCACCGGATGAAGACGGGCGCCTTGCTGCGCGCGGCCGTGCGGATGGGTGCGCTGGCCGGCGAGACGCCTTCGACGGAAACGATGGCTGCGCTGGACGTGTACGCGGGGGCCGTGGGTCTGGCCTTCCAGGTCGTCGACGACATTCTCGACGTCACGACCGATTCGGCGACGCTTGGCAAGACGGCCGGCAAGGACGCGGCGAACGACAAGCCGACCTATGTATCGATCCTCGGTCTCGAGGCGTCGCGCGAGCTGGCAGCGCAGCTGCGCGCCGAAGCGCACGATGCGCTGAAACCGTTCGGCGCACGCGCACAGCGTCTGGCCGAACTTGCCGACCTGGTAGTGAACCGGGTCAGCTGACGCGAAAGCCCGCCGCCGCGCACACGCTACGGTGCGTGCAAAAGAATGCGGGCGCGTTTGATTTCCTACAATGGAACGACGATGTACGACTTGCTGAAAACCATCGACGACCCGGCGGATTTGCGCCGCCTCGATCGTCGCCAACTGCAACCGCTCGCGGATGAACTGCGCGCGTTCGTGCTCGACAGCGTGTCGAAGACGGGCGGCCATTTGTCGTCCAACCTCGGGACGGTCGAGCTGACGATCGCGTTGCACTACGTGTTCAACACGCCGAACGATCGCATCGTCTGGGACGTGGGTCACCAGACCTACCCGCACAAGATCCTGACGGGCCGCCGCGACCAGATGCATTCGCTGCGTCAGTACGACGGCATCTCGGGCTTCCCGCGTCGCAGCGAATCCGAATACGACACGTTCGGCACCGCGCACTCGAGCACGTCGATCTCGGCGGCGCTCGGCATGGCGATCGGCAGCCAGCTGAACGGCGACGACCGCTTCTCGATCGCCGTGATCGGCGACGGCGCGATGACGGCCGGCATGGCGTTCGAGGCGATGAACAACGCGGGCGTGTCGGAAGATGCGAAGCTGCTCGTGATCCTCAACGACAACGACATGTCGATCTCGCCGCCGGTCGGCGCGCTCAATCGCCATCTCGCCCGCCTGATGTCGGGCCGCTTCTATGCGGCTGCGCGCGCGGGCGTCGAGCGCGTGCTGAGCGTCGCGCCGCCGGTGCTCGAACTCGCGCGCAAGCTCGAGGAGCACGCGAAGGGCATGGTCGTGCCGGCCACGCTGTTCGAGGAGTTCGGCTTCAACTACATCGGCCCGATCGACGGTCACGATCTCGATTCGCTGATCCCGACGCTGCAGAACATCCGTGAACTGCGCGGCCCGCAGTTCCTGCACGTCGTGACGAAGAAAGGCCAGGGCTACAAGCTCGCCGAAGCGGATCCCGTGCTCTATCACGGCCCCGGCAAGTTCAACCCGGCCGAAGGCATCAAGCCGTCGACGACGCCCGCGAAGAAGACGTACACGCAGGTGTTCGGCGAGTGGCTGTGCGATGAAGCCGAGCGCGATACGCGCGTGGTCGGCATCACGCCCGCGATGCGCGAAGGCTCGGGCATGGTCGAGTTCGAGAAGCGCTTCAAGGATCGCTACTACGACGTCGGCATCGCCGAGCAGCATGCGGTGACGTTCGCGGGCGGTCTCGCGACCGAAGGGCTGAAGCCCGTCGTCGCGATCTACTCGACGTTCCTGCAGCGTGCGTACGACCAGCTGATCCACGACGTCGCGCTGCAGAACCTGCCGGTCGTGTTCGCGATCGACCGCGCGGGCCTCGTCGGCGCGGACGGCGCGACGCATGCGGGCGCGTACGATCTCGCGTTCATGCGCTGCATCCCGAACATGACGATCATGGCCGCATCCGACGAGAACGAATGCCGCCAGATGCTGCACACGGCGCTGCAGCAGCCGAACCCGACCGCGGTGCGCTATCCGCGCGGCGCGGGTACGGGCGTGGCGACGGTGAAGGAATTCACCGAGATCCCGCTCGGCAAGGGCGAAGTGCGTCGCCGCACGTCGCAGCCGGAAGGCAAGCGCGTCGCGATCCTCGCGTTCGGCACGATGGTCGCACCGTCGCTCGCCGCGGCCGAGGAACTCGACGCAACGGTCGCGAACATGCGCTTCGTGAAGCCGGTCGACGCAGCGCTCGTACGCGAGCTCGCCGAGACGCACGACTACGTCGTGACGGTCGAGGAAGGCTGCGTGATGGGCGGCGCGGGCTCGGCCTGCGTGGAAGCCCTGATGGAGAGTGGGGTTATCCGACCCGTACTACAATTGGGCCTCCCTGACCTGTTCATCGATCACGGCGACCCCGCGAAGCTGCTGTCGCAATGCGGCCTCGACGGCGCGGGTATCGCGAAATCGATTCGCGAACGCTTTCTGAATCCGGCGGCCGATGTCGCCGGTCAGGCGAAGCGCGTCGCGTAAGCTGGCGCCGCCCGCGGGCGGCGTCGGTGCGACTGACGCAACCGGTCTTCATTGATGCGGAAAACATGGGCCTGCGGGCCCATGTTGCTTTTCCGGCTGCCGCATGATGCGGCGTGCGCGTCGTCGGACGCGCGGCTTACAAGGATTGAACAAGATGAACCAGATGAATCCCGCCTTCGTGATGCCCGACGTGCAGAGCACGGTGGATACCCGTCAGATCCCGATTCAGCGCGTCGGCGTGAAGGCGGTCCGGCATCCGTTGACGGTATGCACCGAAAGCGGCGACGTGCAACCGACCGTCGGTGTCTGGAACCTCGACGTCCGTCTACCGGCCGACCAGAAAGGCACGCACATGTCGCGCTTCGTCGCGCTGCTCGAAGAGAATCGCGCGCCGCTGACGGTCGAGCGCTTCCGCGCGATGCTCGCGTCGATGCTCGAGAAGCTCGAGGCCGAGGCCGGCCGCATCGAAGTCACGTTCCCGTATTTCGTGAACAAGACGGCGCCGGTGTCCGGCGTGCAAAGCCTGCTCGACTATGAAGTGACGCTCGCGGGCGAAAGCCGCAACGGCGATACGCGCCTGTTCCTGAAGGTGCTCGTGCCGGTGACGAGCCTGTGCCCGTGCTCGAAGAAGATCTCGCAGTACGGCGCGCACAACCAGCGCTCGCACGTGACGATCGACGCGGAGCTGGCTGCGGATCTGCCGGTCGAGGCGCTGATCCGCATCGCGGAAGAAGAGGCGTCGTGCGAACTGTGGGGTCTGCTGAAGCGGCCGGACGAGAAGTTCGTGACCGAGCGTGCATACGAGAACCCGAAGTTCGTCGAGGATCTCGTGCGCGACGTCGCGCAGCGTCTCGATGCGGACGAGCGGGTGGTCGCCTACGTGCTCGAAGCCGAGAACTTCGAGTCGATCCACAATCACAGCGCGTATGCGCTGATCGAGCGCGACAAGCGGCAGGCTGCATAACGCTGCGGCGTTTTGTCACGCCAATGAAAAGGCCGCTCGAACGAGCGGCCTTTTTGTTTTCCTGCCGGTGGTGACGCGTGGCGCGTGACGCGAGTCAGCCCGCGAGCGATGCGAGATCCCAGCGCGGCTTCACCGTGAACGCGTAGTCGGCATTCGCCTGTTCGGGCCAGCGGCCGAGCCGCAGTGCGCCCGCGAGCGCGATCATCGCGCCGTTGTCGGTGCAGAGCGCGAGATCGGGGTAGTGCACGTCGAAGCCGCGCTTGGCCGCGGCCGCCGACAGTGCCGCGCGCAACTGGCGGTTCGCGCCGACGCCGCCCGCGACCACGAGGCGCTTGAGCTTCGTCTTCTTCAGCGCGGCGAGCGACTTCGCGACGAGTACGTCGACGGCCGCATCGACGAAGCCGCGCGCGAGGTCGGCCTTCGCGCGTTCGAGCGCCTCGCCGTCGAGCTTCGCCGCTTCGAATTTCTTCATCTGCGTGAGCACGGCCGTCTTCAGGCCGCTGAAGCTGAAGTCGAGATCGCCCGAATGCAGCATCGGGCGCGGCAGCACGACCGCGCCCGGCGTGCCCGTTTCGGCGAGCTTCGATACTTCCGGGCCGCCCGGGTAGCCGAGGCCGATCAGTTTCGCGGTTTTGTCGAACGCTTCGCCGGCCGCGTCGTCGAGTGTTTCGCCGAGCGTCTCGTACACGCCGACGTCGGTCACGCGCATCAGCTGCGTGTGGCCGCCGGACACCAGCAGCGCGACGAACGGGAACGGCGGCGGCGCGTCGACCAGCAACGGCGACAGCAGATGGCCTTCGAGGTGATGGATGCCGACGGTCGGCTTGTTCCATGCGAGCGCGAGCGCATTCGCGATGCTCGCGCCGACCAGCAGCGCGCCGGCGAGGCCGGGGCCCTGCGTGAACGCGATCGCGTCGATGTCGTCGCGGCGCGTGCCGCTTTGGGCCATCACTTCCTCGAGCAATGGCAGCGCGCGGCGGATGTGGTCGCGCGACGCGAGCTCGGGCACGACGCCGCCGTAGTCGCGGTGCATCGCGATCTGCGAATGGAGCGCGTGCGCGAGCAGGCCTCGCTGCGTGTCGTAGAGCGCGAGGCCGGTTTCGTCGCAGGAGCTTTCGATGCCGAGAACGAGCATGGGTGAGGGCGGGGCACGCCGTTTCGGACGCGCCGCAGGTAGGTCAACGTAACCGGAAAGTATAGCAGGCGAGGGCAGGCGGCCGCTGGCGGCGGCCCGGGCCCGACGCCGGGCAGGTACAATCCGCGCCATGGAAACCTATGACATCGCCGTGATCGGCGCGGGCGCCGCCGGCATGATGAGCGCCGCGGTCGCCGGGCAGCTCGGCCGCCGCGTGGTGCTGCTCGATCACGCGCCGCGGCTTGCCGAGAAAATCCGCATCTCGGGCGGCGGCCGCTGCAATTTCACGAACCTGTACGCTGGGCCCGACAACTACCTGTCGTCGAATCCGCATTTCGCACGCTCGGCGCTCGCGCGCTATACGCCGCGCGACTTCCTCGGGCTGCTCAAGCGCCATCACGTGACCTGGCACGAAAAGCACAAGGGTCAGCTTTTTTGCGACCACGGCAGCGACGCGATCATCGACGTGCTGAAGCACGAGTGCGACGCGGGCGGCATCGCGTGGCGCCGGCCCGTCGTCGTCGACGCGGTGCGCCATGCGCCATCCAACGGCTTCACGCTCGACACGCAGCAGGCGGGGCCGATCGGTGCGCGCGCGCTGATCGTCGCGACCGGCGGCCTGTCGATCCCGAAGATCGGCGCGACCGACTTCGGCTACCGGCTCGCGAAGCAGTTCGGCCACAAACTTGTCGATACGCGGCCGGCGCTCGTGCCGCTGACGTTCGCGCCGCAGGACTGGGCGCCGTTCGCGCCGCTGTCCGGCGTATCGCTCGAAGTGCGCGTTTCGACCGGCGACAAGAAGCGCGGCGGCGAATTCGTCGAGGACCTGCTGCTGACCCATCGCGGGCTGTCCGGGCCGGGCATCCTGCAGATCTCGAGCTATTGGCAGCCCGGCGATCCGATTCGCGTCGACCTGCTGCCGCAGCGCGATACGGTGGCTGACCTGCTCGACGCGAAACGCACGTCGAAGCGCCAGATCGGTTCGCTGCTCGCCGACTGGGTGCCGTCGCGCCTCGCGCATGCGTGGCTCGACACGCATCGCGTCGCGGCCGACGCGCGACTCGCGGACCTGCCGGACAAGACGCTGCGCCAGATCGGCGACGCGCTGTCCGGCTGGACGCTGACGCCGAACGGCACCGAAGGCTACAAGAAGGCCGAAGTGACGAAGGGCGGGGTCGATACGCGCGAGTTGTCGTCGGCGACGATGATGAGCGCGCGCGTGCCGGGGCTGTTCTTCGTCGGCGAGGCGGTGGACGTGACGGGCTGGCTCGGCGGCTACAACTTCCAGTGGGCATGGGCGTCCGGCACGGCGGCCGGGCAGGCCGCGGCCGAGTACGCGCGCGGCGCCTGACGCGCCGGCCGGCGCCCGGTTGGCGGGGCCCGGCCCCGTGCCTTTGGGCAATCGCTCTGCTATACTCGGTAGTCTTTCCCTGCAAACCTTTATTCGTGTCGGATCATGACGATCATTCGCGTTAAAGAGAACGAGCCGTTCGAAGTTGCAATGCGTCGCTTCAAGCGCACGATCGAGAAGAACGGTCTGCTGACCGAGCTTCGCGCGCGCGAGTTTTATGAGAAGCCGACCGCAGAACGCAAGCGCAAGAAGGCTGCTGCGGTGAAGCGTCATTACAAGCGTATTCGCAGCCAGACGCTGCCGAAGAAGCTGTACTGAACGATTGGGCGCCGCGCGGTTCGCTGAGCGGCGCACCGGCGACTCCGTGCGATCGGGTGCGATCGCGCAACCGATCAGGCGGCGAGTCGCCGATGCCGGATTCGAGCAACCCGCTTGAGACACTGTCCCAAGCGGGTTTTTGTGTTGACGCCCGTTCGCGGGCGTCGGATTCACGTTTCCATCTCGGGTGAAAGATGAGTTTGAAAGAGCAGATCAGCGAAGACATGAAGGCCGCGATGCGCGCGAAGGACAGCGAGCGCCTGGCAACGATTCGCCTGCTGATGGCCGCGATCAAGCAGCGCGAAGTCGATGACCGGGTCACGCTCGACGACGCGGGCATCACGGCCGTGATCGACAAGATGATCAAGCAGCGCAAGGATTCGATCAGCCAGTTCCAGGCGGCCGGCCGCGACGATCTCGTCGCGAAGGAGCAGGCCGAGCTGACCGTGCTGGGCGGCTACATGCCCGCGCAACTGTCGGACGCCGAAGTGGCGGCCGAAGTCCAGGCGGCGGTCGCGCAAACCGGCGCAGCCGGCCCGCAGGACATGGGCAAGGTGATGGGCGTGCTGAAGGCCAAGCTCGCCGGCCGTGCCGACATGACGGCCGTTTCCGCGCAGGTCAAGGCCGCGCTCACGAAGTAAAACCCGTTCCCGGCGCGCCCAGCGATGCGTGCGCCGGGCGTCGTATTGTCTTTTTTCGCTCGATCCCACGGTGATTCCGCATTCGTTCCTGCAGGATTTGCTGAACCGCGTCGATATCGTCGACGTGGTGGGTCGGTACGTGCAGCTCAAGAAGGGCGGCGCCAACTTCATGGGGTTGTGCCCGTTCCATAACGAGAAGAGCCCGTCGTTTACCGTCAGTCCGACCAAGCAGTTCTATCACTGCTTCGGTTGCGGCGCGCACGGCACGGCGATCGGCTTCCTGATGGAACATGCGGGGCTCACGTTCCCGGAGGCCGTGCAGGAACTCGCGCAGTCCGTCGGCCTGACCGTGCCGCACGAGCCGTCGATGCGCGGCGGCGGTGGGGGGGGCGGCGGTG
>NZ_JACCQA010000065.1:0-22975 GCF_015712215.1 Burkholderia sp. 9779_493 | reverse complement strand
TCGTCGAGCACCTTCGTGAACGGCTTGTGCCACGTGAGGCCTTCGCGCGCGAGACGCGCCCAGAAGCCTTCGTAATCCTGCTCGGCCTCGGCGACGAGCGCGCGATAGGCCGGCATGCCGGAAATGGCCGCCGTCTTCTCGAGCGCCGCGGGCGGCGCGAACTGACGGGTTTCGTGAAGAACCGATTCAATCGCAGACATCGACTACCCCTTGGTGAACATGAATCCTCTGCATGGCGGCGCGATCGTGCGCGCCGCGCGTCGTCTTGGCCGGCGCCTGCGCGCCGCTGTCTCCCACCACCCGCACGCGACCGCGAAGGCCTGCGCACGATGCTGCACCGCACCACATCACGCGAACGTGACCCGCGGCCCGGCGGTTTCCACGATAAGCGCTCCAACTTACCCGTCACTTACGCGGCATGGCCGTTTCGTGCACCGGGCGGCGCGCATCGAGGTCAGCTTTACGCTGTTACAACCGCGACCCTACAATCCTAACTGAACTCGCCTTCCGGATTCCAGCTTGAATCGCTACGCCCTCTTCCTCATCCTGTCGATGCTGTTCGTCGGCAGCAACGTCGGTATCGGTAAATCCATCGTTGCATTCGTTCCCGTCGCCATCCTCGCCACGCTGCGCTTCGTGATCGCGATCGCCGTGCTGTGGCCGCTGTTCAGCCCCGTGAAGATGCGTGCGGTCAAGCGCGGCGAATGGCTGAACCTGTTCCTGCAGGCCTTCTTCGGCACCTTCATGTTCACGCTGCTGATGCTCAACGGCGTGCAGCGCACGAGCGCGGTGGCCGCGGGCGTCATCACGAGCACGATCCCGGCGATCGTCGCGCTGTTCGCGTGGCTGATCCTGCGTGAAAAACCGAACGGCCGTGCGCTCGTGTCGATCGCGCTCGCGATCGTCGGCGTCGTGACGATCAATCTCGCCAACGGCAGCGCATCCGGTCACGGCACGCCGGGCGACGCGTCCGGCTCGCTCACCGGCAACCTGCTGATCCTCGGCGCGGTGTGCTGCGAATCGATCTACGTGATCCTGTCGCGCCGCCTCACGCAGACGCTCGCACCGATCGACATCTGCGCGTACACGCACCTGTTCGGCCTGTTCCTGATGCTGCCGCTCGGCGCGACCGCGCTGTGGCACTTCGATTACGCGAGCGTGCCGGCCGGCACCTGGGCGCTCGTCGTCTGGTACGGACTATCGGCCAGCATCGTCTCGTTCTGGCTGTGGATGAAGGGCATCCGGCACGTGCCGGGCAGCCTCGCCGGTGTGTTCAGCGCGGTGCTGCCGATCGCCGCGGCCGCGTACGGCATCGCGTTCCTCGGGGAGCGCCCGACGCTCGCGCACGGCGTCGCGCTCGCGTGCGTCGTCGCCGGCATCGTGCTCGCGAGCCTGCGCGTGAAACGCGTGCCGGCCGCGGCCTCCTGATCCGTCCCCGGGCGTGCCGGCGCGTCGCTGCAGTCGCGCCGGCCGACGCGTTACAATAGCGCGCCTTTTCAAGATTACCCCCGATACCTGCGCACCGCGCCCGTACCCCGACATGTCCGCCCCGCACTCGCCCGGCCATCCCGGCCGTCGCCCGCTTCGCCCCCTCCCCGCGCTGATTTTCATGAGCCGCTGGCTCCAGGTTCCGCTCTATCTGGGCCTGATCGTCGCGCAGGCCGTCTACGTGTTCCTGTTCCTGAAAGAAGTGTGGCACCTGCTGTCGCATGCGACGGGCCTCGACGAAATCAGCGTGATGCTCGCCGTGCTCGGCCTGATCGACGTGGTGATGATCTCGAACCTGCTGATCATGGTGATCGTCGGCGGGTATGAAACGTTCGTGTCGCGGCTCGGCATCGAGGGCCATCCAGACGAGCCCGAATGGCTCGACCACGTGAACGCGGGCGTGCTGAAGGTCAAGCTGTCGATGGCGCTGATCAGCATTTCGTCGATCCATCTGCTGAAGACCTTCATCAACCCCGACCAGCACACGACGCACGCGATCATGTGGCAGGTGATCATCCACGTGTCGTTCCTCGTGTCGGCGCTCGTGATGGCGTGGGTCGATCGCCTGACGACGCACACGCACCCGGCCCATTTCCACGAGGCGCACGCACCCGCGGCGTCCCGACCGGCGGCCTGAACCGTCGGCAACATATTCCCCACTGTCCCCACAGAGTCTCAGCCATGACCGTCATCAAACAGGAAGACCTGATCCAGAGCATCGCGGATTCGCTGCAGTACATCAGCTACTACCACCCGCTCGACTACATCCAGGCCCTCGGCCGCGCGTACGAGCTGGAAGAGAGTCCGGCGGCGAAGGACGCGATCGCGCAGATCCTCACGAACAGCCGCATGTGCGCGGAAGGCCGCCGCCCGATCTGCCAGGACACCGGCATCGTCACGATCTTCGTGAAGGTCGGCATGGACGTGCGCTGGGACGGCGCGACGATGGGCCTCACCGACATGATCAACGAAGGTGTGCGCCGCGGTTACACGCACCCGGACAACGTGCTGCGCGCGTCGATCGTCAATCCGCCGGAAGGCGCCCGCAAGAACACCAAGGACAACACGCCGGCCGTGATCCACTACGAGATCGTGCCGGGCGACAAGGTCGACGTGCAGGTCGCCGCGAAGGGCGGCGGCTCGGAGAACAAGTCGAAGTTCGTGATGCTGAACCCGTCCGATTCGATCGTCGACTGGGTGCTGAAGACGGTCCCGACGATGGGCGCCGGCTGGTGCCCGCCGGGCATGCTCGGGATCGGCATCGGCGGCACCGCCGAGAAGGCGATGCTGATGGCGAAGGAATCGCTGATGGAGCCGATCGACATCCAGGAAATCATCGCGCGCGGCCCGAAGGACTGGATCGAGGAACTGCGTGTCGAACTGCACGAGAAGGTCAACGCGCTCGGCATTGGCGCGCAGGGCCTCGGCGGCCTCGCGACCGTGCTCGACGTGAAGATCATGGCGGCGCCGACGCACGCGGCCTCGAAGCCGGTCGCACTGATCCCGAATTGCGCGGCCACGCGCCACGCGCACTTCGTGCTCGACGGCTCGGGCCCGGCCAAGCTGGAAGCGCCGTCGCTCGACGCTTGGCCGAAGGTGCAGTGGGAACCGAACACGGAAACCAGCAAGCGCGTCGACCTGAACACGCTGACGCCGGAAGAAGTCGCGAGCTGGACGCCGGGCCAGACGCTGCTGCTGTCGGGCAAGATGCTCACCGGCCGCGACGCCGCGCACAAGCGCATCGCCGACATGCTCGCGAAGGGCGAGAAGCTGCCGGTCGACTTCACGAACCGCGTGATCTACTACGTCGGCCCGGTCGATCCGGTGCGTGACGAAGTGGTCGGCCCGGCCGGCCCGACGACGGCCACGCGCATGGACAAGTTCACCGAGACGATGCTCGCGCAGACGGGTCTGATCTCGATGGTCGGCAAGGCCGAACGCGGCCCGGTCGCGATCGACGCGATCAAGAAGCACAAGGCGGCCTACCTGATGGCGGTCGGCGGCGCGGCCTACCTCGTGTCGAAGGCGATCCGCGGCGCGAAGGTGCTCGCGTTCGAAGACCTCGGCATGGAAGCGATCTACGAGTTCGACGTGCAGGACATGCCGGTGACGGTCGCCGTCGATTCGTCGGGCACGTCGGTGCACCAGACGGGTCCGAAGGAATGGCAGGCGAAGATCGGCAAGATCCCGGTCGCCACCGCTTAAGCGCGATCGAACGAAAGGCCGGACGGGAGTCCGGCCTTTTTACTTCTCATTCTCATTATTGTGTTCGGCCGGTTATTCGAGGCTGATTCTCATTACACGCAAAAGGCAGGCCCGACAAGGCTTCGAGGCTTGGCTTTTCTCGTTCGAGCGATTATCGTTCGGTTTCTGAAGCCCCACTGAACAAGGAAACAGCCATGCAAGGCGACAAGAAAGTCATCGAATATCTGAACGCCCAACTGAAGAATGAACTCACGGCGATCAACCAGTACTTCCTGCATGCGCGCATGTACAAGCACTGGGGCCTCGACAAGCTCGGCAAGCACGAATACGACGAGTCGATCGGCGAAATGAAGCACGCCGACTGGCTGATCGAGCGCGTGTTCATGCTCGACGGCCTGCCGAACCTGCAGGACCTGCACAAGCTGCTCGTCGGCGAGGAAACCGAAGAGATCCTGAAGTGCGACCTGAAGCTCGAGCAGATCTCGCAGTCCACCTGCAAGGAAGCGATCGCCTACTGCGAATCGGTGCGCGACTACGTGTCGCGCGAGATCTTCGAAAAGATCCTCGACGACACCGAAGAGCACATCGACTGGCTCGAAACGCAGATCGACCTGATCGGCAAGGTCGGCCTGCAGAACTATCAGCAAACGATGATGGGTTCGCCCGAGTAATCGCGCCGCCTGCCAGCCTGCCGCCCGCCTGACGATGACGAACCCGTCCAACGCTACCGCGCTGCGCGCCGCCGCCCCTGTCGGCATCTTCGACTCGGGGCTCGGCGGCCTGTCGGTGCTGCGCGCCGCGCGCGCGCACCTGCCCGACGAATCGTTCGTCTACGTCGCCGACTCGCACCACGCGCCGTACGGCCCGCGCGACGAAGCCTTCATTACGGAACGCACGCTGGCCATCGGCGAGTGGCTCGCCCGTGAAGGCGCGAAAGCGCTCGTCATCGCGTGCAACACGGCAACGGCCCGGGCGATCGCGGCCATCCGCGAACGCCTGTCGATCCCGCTCGTCGGTGTCGAGCCGGGCATCAAGCCGGCCGCCGCGCTGTCCGCGACCGGCGTCGCGGGCGTCCTCGCCACGCAATCGACGTTGAACAGCCCGCGCTTCCAGGCGCTGCTCGACCGCTACGGCGCCGGCCGCCGCTTCATCTGCCAACCCGGCCACGGGCTCGTCGAAGCGATCGAACGCGGCGACACGAACTCGCCCGCGTTGCGCGCGCTGCTCGAGCGTTACATCCAGCCGATGCTCGACGACGGCGCCGATACGCTGGTACTCGGCTGCACGCACTACCCGTTCTTCACAGAAACGATTCGTGACCTTGTTGGCGAGCGCCTGACGATCGTCGACACGAGCGACGCCATCGCCCGCCAGCTTGCGCGGGTCCTCGACGAACGCGGGCTGCGCGCCCCGGCCGGCACGCACGCCGCGTCGCCGCGTTTCTGCTCGACCAGCGACGGTCTGCAGCTGCGCGCGCTCGCCTCGACGCTGCTCGGCCTCGACGCGCCGGTCGAATCCGTCACCATTTCCTCGCCGAACGCGCGCGCCTGCGCGACCGCCTGACGCGGGGGCCGGCACGCCGGACGCTCTCGGCGGCCTGACCGCCCCGCCGTTTCAAGGGTCCGATGACCTTAAAAAAAGCCCAACCCAGGCTTGTCAACGCCCGCAAAATTAATGATAATAATTCGCATTAACGTTAGCTATCGCAACTCATCATGATCGTCTGCGTGTGCAAGTCTGTTTCCGATCGCAAGATTCGCGCGTCCCTCGCCGAGGGCGTGAATTCTTTCGATGAACTCCAGTTCGAGCTCGGCGTGGCCACGTGCTGCGGCAAGTGCGAGGAGTCCGTACGCGACCTCATGGCCGAGCAAGGCGTCTGCGCGAGCCGGTGCGGCGTCGAGCATCATGCGCATCCGATCCCGGTCACGTTCTACGACCGCAAGGCGGCCTGAGCGGCGCCGAGCGTGCGCATGCGGCCCAGGCCGCATTTTTTGTTTTGACCGTCAGCAAGCCACCGTCCGCGCGAGCCAACGGCTTACCTGCCAAGGAGCCTGTGATGGAATTGCTGATCGGATTCGTAACCACCGTTTGCATCTCGCTGCTGATCTTTCGCAAGTGATGCCGATTCACCCGCCGCGCCCCGGGTGCGACGTCGTTCTTTCAAGCTAACATGCAGGCTTCGCATCTCGCTCCTGCCGGCGCCATGCCGGCTGCACCACGTATGAATCCCCGAGTGATCGTCGTCGCGGTCGGTGTGCTTGCCGCACACGCGATCATGCTGACGGCCGCGTGGCTCCATCGCAACGCGCCGCCGCCGAAATCGGTCGAGGTCCAGACGATCACCGCACAGCTCATCACGCCCGCGCCGATCGCGCAGCAGGTCGCGGCCGAGTCGATCCCGCAGCCCGCGCCGCCGAAGCCGGTGCCGCGCGTGAAGCCGAAGGTCGAACCGAAGCCGGTGCAGAAGGCGGCGGAGCCGACCCCGCAGCCGGTTGCGCCCTCGCCCGCCCCGTCGCCTACACCCGCTCCCGCCGCCGATCCGACACCGGCGCCCGCCGCGCCCGCTCCCGCCGCACCGGCCGCCACGCCGGGCCCGGCGCGCGAAACGATGCAGGTCAGCGCGCCGAAGAACGTGCCGACGCTCCAATGCAACTTCGTGAAGCCCGACTATCCGTCGATGTCGCGCCGTCGCGGCGAATCGGGCACCGCCTATGTTCACTTCGTCGTCGGCGTGACCGGCAAGATCGAAAGCATCGATCTGCAGAAGAGCAGCGGCTATCCGCGCCTCGACGAAGCCGCACTCGACGCGATGCGCTCGACCACCTGCCGTCCGTACATCGAGAACGGCCAGGCGATCCGCGCCGCCCGCACACAGCCCTACAGCTTCGGGCTCACCGACTAACCTGCCTCATCCGGAAGATTCAAAGGAAACAAAAAATGCAAAGCTACGGTATCGCGCACGTCTGGGCGCAAGGTGATTTCGTCACGCGCGCCATTGCGATCACGCTGCTCGTGATGTCGGTCCTGTCGTGGATCGTGATCGTCATCAAGGGCTGGAACGTGATCCGCCTGAACCGCCTCACGAAGAACGCCGAACAGGCTTTCTGGCATTCCGACAATTTCGACGACGGCATCAAGAAGCTCGGCCTCGCCGCATCGACGCCGAACGACAACCCGTTCCTCGCGCTCGCGCTGTCGGGCAAGGAAGCCGCCGACCATCACCACCAGACGCAACCGCACCTGCACGATCGCATGGACGTGTCGGACTGGGTCACGCGCTGCCTGAAGGACACGATGGACGAAGGCATCTCGCGCATGCAGAGCGGCCTCGCGATCCTCGCATCGGTCGGCAGCACCGCGCCGTTCGTCGGCCTGTTCGGCACGGTGTGGGGCATCTATCACGCGCTGCTCGCGATCGGCGCCACCGGCCAGACGTCGATCGACCAGGTCGCGGGCCCGGTCGGCGAATCGCTGATCATGACGGCCTTCGGCCTGTTCGTCGCGATTCCCGCGGTGCTCGGCTACAACGCGCTGACCCGTGCGAACAAGGGTGTGGTCAGCAAGCTGCGCCGCTTCGCGCACGGTCTGCACGCGTACTTCGTGACGGGCGCGAGCCTCGCGTCGTCGTCGACGCGCGACGGCCTGCGTCTCGCCTCGCGCGCCGCCAGCTGAGACGAGGTGAACCATGGCCATGAACACCGGTTTCAGCGACGATGACGACGATGCCGTGATGAGCGAGATCAACATGACGCCGCTCGTCGACGTCATGCTCGTACTCCTGATCATTTTCCTCGTGACGATCCCGGCGATGCAGCATGCGGTGAAGATTGACCTGCCGCACGCCAGCAGCCAGCCCGTCGACGAAAAGCCGCAGACCGTCGACGTCGCGATCCAGGGCGACGGCACAATCCTGTGGGATGACCACACGGTCACGCGCGAACAACTGCAGGCACGGATCGCGGAAGCCGCGAAACGCACGCCGCAGCCCGAGTTGCACCTGCGCGCCGACCGCAAGGTCGCGTACGAGCACGTCGCGGAAGTGATGTCGGATGCGCAGGCTGGCGGCTTGACGAAGCTCGGCTTCGTGACGGAGCCGGGCGCAAAAGCGAAGTAACGCGCGCACGCCCCGCCGTTGCCAGCGGCAACGGCGCACCTGGCCGGTCGCGCACAAAGTAAAAGGCCTTCATCGCCAGATGAAGGCCTTTTTTCATGCGCACGCGGGCGCCTTCGGGCGGCGGGCTCTTTGGCGGTATCGGTTGCGCCTCGAGCAACGCAAATGCGACTCTGCCGTGGTCTGCACGGACTGCGCGTTCTGCCCTATCTGGCTCGCAATATATGCGGCCACCTGATTTCGCTCAGAACTTCCTTCACGAAATGGGATTTCAATATAGGCCCGCCCGCGCACGCATTCAAGGTTCCGGCGATTGAAACTTGCGATTGCAGGCGACGCTTCAATGACAAAACAAATTTGCGTCGTCGTACACGCCGTGTTCAGGTCGCCGAAACATCGACCGCCGCTTCCTTCTTCGCGCGCTCAGGGCAGCCGGGCTCCTTGTACGCGCCGTGGTCGAGCTTCTCGACCAGGTAATCGACGAACGCACGTACCGCGGGCGGCATCCCTTGGCGCGACACGAACACCGCATACAACTGCGGCACCGGCAGCGTCCAGCCCGGCATCACGGGCGACAGTTGCCCCGCGCGCAGCGCGTTGCCGTACATCATCTCCGGCAGCGCGGCGATGCCGAGGCCGTCGAGCACGGCCTCGCGGATCGTCATCAGGTCGGCCGTCACGAGCCGCGGATCATGCTCGTGCACGTGGCGCGTCCCGTCCGGCGCGATCAGGTTGAATACGTGCCGGCCGTCGACGCTCGGCGTATCGAGCGTCTCGAAGCCGGTCAGATCGTCCGGCGCCAGCGGCGGCGCATTCTGGCTCAGCAGGCTCGGCGCACCGACCAGCATCTGCTCGGTGCGCCACAGCGGCCGCACGACGATGTTGGCGTTCTGCGGCGGCTCCGAGCGCACGCGCAACGCGACGTCGATCGAATCCTCGAACAGGTCGATCACGCGATTCGTCACGCGGACATGCACCTTGACCTCGGGATAGCGGCGCAGGAATTCGGGCAGGATGCGCGACAGCATCGTCTGCGACAGCGTCACCGGCACGCTGACGCGCACCGAGCCGCGCGGCGACGCGCGCAGCTGCTGCACCGCGTTCATCGCGGCCTGCGCTTCGGCGAGCATCGCCTGGCAGTGCTGGTAGAACAGCTCCCCCGCCTCGGTCAGCGCGAGCTTGCGCGTCGAACGCTGCAGCAGGCGCACGCCGAGCGCGGCCTCCAGCTCGGTCAGGCGCCGCGACAGACGCGATTTCGAGATGCCCAGCACGCGCTCGGCGGCCGAGAAGCCGCCATGTTCGACGACCTGCGAGAAGTACATCAGGTCGTTCAGGTTATGTGCATCGATATTCATCTCATCGTTCCAATTTCAGAACAATCCATTGCGAACGGCCGCAAATCGGACGGTAAAACGCCCAATATAATAGCGCTATGTTTCAAAAATAACGCTATTCCGATGATTTCGAGGGCTTCCCATGACCACCGCTCGCTCGCTTGATCGTACCTACCCCGCGCTTCGCACCACCGAAGGCGGCGGTTTCGTGGTTCACCGTCCGTTCCCGACACGGCTGCTGATGGACTTCGATCCGTTCCTGCTGCTCGATGAAATGGGCCCGGTCGACTACGCGCCCGGCGAAGCCGTGGGCGCGCCCGACCATCCGCATCGCGGCTTCGAGACCGTGACCTACGCGCTGGACGGACGCTTCCGCCATCGCGATTCGTCCGGCCATGCCGGCACGCTCGGCCCCGGCGACGTGCAATGGATGACGGCCGGCGCCGGCGTCGTGCACAGCGAGATGCCGGACCCGTCGTTCGCGCAGGCAGGCGGACGTTCCCACGGCTTCCAGCTGTGGGTCAACCTGCCGCGGCGCGACAAGATGATCGCACCGCGCTACCAGGAGATCCCGGCCGCCCGCATTCCGACCGCGACGTCGCCGGACGGGCGCGCACGCGTGCGCGTCATCGCCGGCGAAGCATTCGGCGTCCAGGCCGCGATCGAGACGCGCACACCGATCCTCTACCAGCATTTCACACTGGAGCCCGGCGCAACGGTCACGCAGCCCGTGCCGGCCGGTTATCGCGTGTTCGCCTATCCGATCGACGGAACGGGCCGCTACGGGCCCGACAGGCAGGCTGTGGACGCACGGCACATGGTCGTCTACGGCGACGACGGCGACACCGTCACGTTCGCTGCCGGCGACACGTCGCTCGACCTGTTGCTGATCGGCGGCGTGCCGCTCAACGAACCGATCGTCCGTTACGGCCCGTTCGTGATGAATACCGAGGAGGAGATCCGACAGGCCGTCGTCGACTACCAGACCGGTCGCATGGGTCGCATCGAAGCGTGAACCGGATCGGGGTCGCAGGTGCCGCGAAGCCGGTGGTTTTGCGTCACAATAAGTTCTTGAACCATGTGGCCACCCGCCACCAGAAGGAACCCGTCCCCTTGAACTTCGAACATCTGATCCAGATCAACTCCGACGATCCGGGCGTGCCGACCCTCACCCGCGACCAGCTCTGGGAAGGCCTCGTGCTGCGTGCGGAGCAGCCGCAACTGTTCGTGATCGGCCTCGACAGCTGCGTCATTCACGAACGCACCGACACGACGCTCGAACGCGAACTGCATTACGGTCACGCGACCGTGCGCGACCACGTGACGTTCACGCCGAATCAGCAGGTCCGCTACGACATCCGCGCGGCCGACGGCGAGATCGGCGGCTCGCTGACGATGACGATCGAAGAGCGCGACGACCGCGAACTGTTCCTGCGTTTCGAGTACCGCACGACGCTGACGGTCACGGACGACAGCGAAGAAGCGCGGCAGACGCACGGGATCGTCAAGGAGGCATACCGCACGTCGGACATCGACACCGTTCGCCTGATCCGCGAATACGCGCAGGGGCGCAAGGACCCTGATCCGCTGCACTGAACCCGGCGGCGGCCTGCGGGCCGCCGCTTTTGATTCAAGCTATCAGCCTCGGTATTTCGATCGATAAAGAGTTTTTGTAAATGGGAATAGTTATCATTTAGAATTCATTCCATCGTATCGACAGTCACCGATCAAACCGAATGACCGACACCATGCGCCCGACCACGCTGACCCTGCGCCGCACGACCGGCACCGCAGCCAGCAGCCGTCAGAAGACGGCAGCGGTCACCACGCCGGCGAAACCCGCCGGCAACCGCGATGCAGGCACGCGGGTCGTCAACAGCGATACGCTGCTGCAAGGCCAGAGCCACATCAGCATCGCGCATAACGGAGAGACTTATCAGTTGCGCGCCACGCGGCTCGGCAAACTGATCCTGACGAAGTAACGACCGAGTATTGTGGGGACCACCTCCCTGAGAGGTGTTGGGCAGTAGCCAGCGTAACGGCTTGCACGCGAGATCTAGACCCCTTCGTGCAAACACACTCAAGCAGCCGTTGCAGCAAGCCAAGCCACTTTTTTGGTTCTCGCACAAGGAAGAAAAAAGCGACACGTCCAACGACGTGTCGCTTTTTTGTTCGAGCCGCGAATGGGCCAGGCATGCGGCCCGCGTGTATGTGGCCGCACAACGCACGACGGCCGAAGAAAGTGGCATGCAAGCCGCTTCAGAATCCCCAGAACATCAACCACCATGCGCTGTCGACGACGGCCAGCCCGACGGCGAACCACGCGAATGCCGCGAGCCGGCGCGGCCATGCCGCATAGCGCCCCGTCACCTTCCACGCGAGCCACGCGCTCCACACGTTGGCACCGACCAGAATCGCGATGCGCACATCGGTTGCCCAGCCGAGCGGCACATGCTCGGCGCGCAGCAACGACAGCGTCGTGGCCGACAGTCCGAGGAACACGCCCGCACCCGCGATCGGGATCAGCGCCTGGGCGAGGTGATGCAAACGCACGCGATCGAAGCGGCCGAGCATCAGCGTTGCGCCGGCCAGCAACACCAGCAACGCCGTGCCGTACACGAGTCCGGTACCGACGATATAGCTGACGACCAGCCCGCCATCGAGCCAGGAGAACACGTCGTTGCGATCCGGGTAGTGCGTGAGCAGGAACCACGGCGCATTGGTCTCGAGCGGCCACGTGATGTCGTGGTCGATCAGCCAGCCCGCGAGCCATTGCTTGATCTGCACGAACCACGGGCTGACGGTCCAGTGGAACGCGCCGATCGCCACGCCGAGCAGGCCGTAGAGAATCAGTGCGGTGTCCCACGGGTTGGCCTGCTCCGCACCGAGGTTCACGACCTCGTCGGACGGCGAGCGCAGCGACAGCGAAATCGCGTCGCGATGCCCGCTGCAACGACCGCACATATGGCAGGCCGCCGCACCCTTCATGTTGCGCAACGGCACGAGCGGTGCGCAATTGATCGGAATCACGCGATGGCCGTGCTCGCCGTTCTTGTACGAACGGCGCCACGCATCCTCGTCGACCTTGTAGCGCATCGGCGCGAGCCGCGCGAGCAGCCCGAACACGCCGTTGACCGGGCACAGGTACTTGCACCACACGCGTTTTTCGCGACCGTACAGCACGCCGATCACGATCGCGCCGACGGTCGAGCCGCCGAGCACGAACAGCACCGCGAGCGGGTACTGGTACACGCTCACCATCTGTCCGTAGATCGTCGTGATGCCGAACGCGACGAACGGCCAGCCGCCCCACCGGATCCAGCGCGGAATCGGGCCGCCGCGGCCGAACTTGCTCGCGTATTCGGTGAGCGCGCCCTCCGGACACAGCACGCCGCACCAGACGCGTCCGAGCATCACCATCGACAGCAGCACGAACGGCCACCAGATGCCCCAGAACGCGAATTGCGCGATGAGCGTGAGGTTGTTCCACAGATGCGCGGAATCGTCCGGCAGCGGCAACACGGCCGGCACGATGATCAGGAACGCGTAGACGGCGACGACGATCCACTGGATACCGCGGATCAGCGCACCGTGGCGCTGCATCCACTGGCCGGCCTGCGCGAGCCAGCCCGGCTTGACGGCGGCGACAACGCTCATGCCGCGCGACCCGCAGCAACGGCCGGACGGCGGCTCGCGCGCTTCATCAGCAGCCAGACGACCGCCCAGTAGACCGCATAGGCCACCAGGTTGGTCAGCGCCGGGTGTGCGCGATAGCCGGTCAGCGTCGCGACGAGCGAGCCGAACGTGCCCGAATCATCGAGGATCGCGGACGTATCCCACACCTGCGAAATGCCGAGCGGCAGGATTTCCTTGTCGATCAGCTTGTCGACGCCGGTCTGGAACAGGCCCGCACCGAGGAACAGCAGCATCACTTCGGTGACGCGGAAGAAATGCCGCCACGAGAAGTACTTGCCGCCGAGCTGCAGCAGATAGAACGTGAGGAACGCGAGACCGAGACCGATCACGACCGCGAGCATCTGGCTGCCGTCGACGTGGCCCGACTGGCCGAAACCGAGGCCGTACAGGAAGATCACCGTCTCGCTGCCTTCGCGCGCGATCGCGAGCGCGACCAGCACGGCGACGCCCCACCAGTTCGAATCGCGCGTGCTTTGCTGCAGCGATTGCTCCATGTCGCGCTTCAGCGTGCGCCCGTGCCGGCGCATCCACAGCACCATCTGCACGATCAGCACGCACGCGATCAGCACCATCGCCGTCTGGAAATAGTCCTGCGCGTCGCCGGACAACACTTCGGTGAACCCGACCAGCGCGGCGCCGAGGCCGACGGCCATCAGCAGGCCGACAGCGACGCCGGCCCAGAGGAAAGGCAGGCCGCGGCGCGCGTCGTCGTCGCCGTTTTTCAGCCATGCATAGAGAATGCCGACGACGAGCAGCGCTTCGACGCTCTCCCGCCAGACGATGAACAAGATCTGACCCATCGATACCTCCTGACGCGCGGGGCAAGGGACTGGCGCGCCCGCGCGCAGATAAAACGCGTTACTTCGCGACGATCACGCCCTGAGCCTGCTGGTGGAAATCGTCGAAAAACTTGTATTCGCCCCGCGACAGCGGGGCGACGACCACGAATGAATCGGCGCCCGGCGCGAGCACCTTCTCCTTGCGCAACTGCACGCTCTCGAATTCGGCGGCGCCCTTGCCGGTGTTCCTGATCTCGATCTTGAAACGCTGGCCGGCCGGCACTTCGATGCGGGCGGGCGTCAGTTTGCCATCCGTCATCTCGAGCTTGAACGTCGGCAGATCGGCCGCATGCGCCGCGCCGGCAAGCCACAGCGCAGCGGCTGCGGTAACGATTTTCTGGGGAATTTTCATTCTGGGTTCTCTACGCCGACGGCGCGCCGAAGCGCGCCGTTCGTGATGCCACCGATCAGTAACCGCCCTTCTTGCCGATACCGGCGAACGGGAAGTCGTACTCGAGCGTGATGGGCTTGAACCACGGGCCCACGCCCGTTTCCTTGTCGACGTGGCGACCGAACGCCATGTGGCCCGACTGCATCGGCGGCTTGACGACCATCGTCAGGTGATACTTGCCGGGGCCGGCGAGCTTCACGTTGTCGCCGTAGTGCGGGCCGTCGCTCGCGACCATGCCCATCAGGTCGCCTTCGGCCTTCCACTTCGTGTCGCCCTGCTTCGTCAGCTTGTACGTGACCTGCAGGTACGGCATCCAGTCGCCTTCCGCGAAACCGGTCGGGTTGTTCTTGACCGCATGGATGTCGGCCTCGAGGTGAATGTCGGAATCCGACGCCTTGCGCATCATGCCTTCCGGGTCCATCGTGATCGGCTGCAGGTACACCGCGCCGATTTCCATGCCGCCCTGGATCTGCTGCTTGCCGATCGGATACTCGGCCGCCGAGGCCGACATCGCGGCAAGCGCCGCCGCTACCGCAACCGTCGTGCGGATGAACGAAGAACCCAACATGGACACTCCTTGTTATTTGTCTGACTATCTTGACGACATGCGAGCGACCGCCGGGGCCACCCGCTGGAAACACTAACGCGACGAAGAACGTTAATGCGAACTATTCTCAATACATGTGGAGTTTAGCACCGAACCCGTTTCGGAACAAACGGAGAGCGCTGTAAACCCCTGATCCGACAAGGCTTACAGGCGCTTTACCAAAAGGATTCAGTGACGCTTGGAAAGATTTACCGACCGCCGCTGATGTGGTCGCCGACGTTCGCGCCGAACACGCGTTCGCGCAGCACGGCAAGCTGGTCGCGGGTGGCGGCGGCTTTCTCGAATTCGAGGTTCTTCGCGTAGTCGGCCATCTGCTTCTCGAGACGCTTGATTTCCTTCGCGAGTTGCTTTTCCGACATGTCCTCGAATTTCGCGCGCTGCTGTGCTTCCTTCAACTCCGCACGCGCGTCGTCGGCGTTGTAGACGCCGTCGATGATGTCCTTGATGCGCTTCACGACGCCGCGCGGCGTGATGCCCATCTTTTCGTTGTAGGCGATCTGCTTCGCGCGGCGCCGCTCGGTTTCGCCGATCGCGCGCTTCATCGACTCGGTCATGTTGTCCGCGTAGAGGATCGCCTTGCCGTTCACGTTCCGCGCGGCGCGGCCGATCGTCTGGATCAGCGAGCGCTCGGCGCGCAGGAAGCCTTCCTTGTCCGCGTCGAGGATCGCGACGAGCGACACTTCGGGAATGTCCAGACCCTCGCGCAGCAGGTTGATCCCGACCAGCACGTCGAACGTGCCGAGCCGCAGGTCGCGGATGATCTCGACGCGCTCGACCGTGTCGATGTCGCTGTGCAGGTAACGCACCTTGACGCCATGGTCGGCCAGGAACTCGGTCAATTGTTCGGCCATGCGCTTCGTCAGCACGGTGATCAGCACGCGCTCGCCGGCCTTCACGCGGGCGTTGATCTCGGTCAGCACGTCGTCGACCTGCGAGCTCGCCGGGCGCACTTCGATTTCCGGATCGACGAGGCCCGTGGGTCGCACGACCTGCTCGGCGATCTGCCCCGTCACGCGCTTCTCGTAATCGGCCGGCGTGGCCGACACGAACACGACCTGGCGCATCTTGCGTTCGAACTCGTGGAACTTCAGCGGCCGGTTGTCGAGCGCCGACGGCAGGCGGAAGCCGTAATTGACGAGGTTTTCCTTGCGCGCGCGGTCGCCGTTGTACATCCCGTTGAGCTGGCCGATCAGCACGTGCGATTCGTCGAGCAGCATCAGCGCATCGGGCGGCAGGTAGTCGACGAGCGTCGGCGGCGGATCGCCGGGCGCCGCGCCCGAGAAATGCCGCGAATAGTTCTCGATGCCCTTGCAGAAGCCGAGCTCCTGCAGCATCTCGAGATCGAAGCGCGTGCGCTGCTCGAGGCGCTGCGCCTCGACGAGCTTGCCCTCGCGATGGAAGAACTCGAGCCGTTCGCGCAGTTCGTCCTTGATCGTCTCGACCGCGCGCATCACGGTGTCGCGCGGCGTCACGTAGTGCGACGACGGATACACGGTGAAGCGCGGAATCTTCTGCCGCACGCGCCCGGTCAGCGGATCGAACAGCTGCAGCGTCTCGACTTCGTCGTCGAACAGTTCGACGCGCACGGCCATTTCCGCATGTTCGGCCGGGAAGATGTCGATCGTGTCGCCGCGCACGCGGAACGTGCCGCGCTGGAAATCCTGCTCGTTGCGCGTGTATTGCATCGCGATCAGCCGCGCGATCACGTCGCGCTGGCCGAGCTTGTCGCCCGTGCGCAGCGTCAGGATCATCTGGTGGTATTCGGACGGGTTGCCGATACCGTAGATCGCCGACACGGTCGCAACGATCACCACGTCGCGACGCTCCATCAGGCTCTTCGTCGCCGACAGCCGCATCTGTTCGATGTGCTCGTTGATCGACGAATCCTTCTCGATGAACAGGTCGCGCTGCGGCACGTAGGCCTCAGGCTGGTAGTAGTCGTAGTACGACACGAAGTACTCGACCGCGTTGCGCGGGAAGAACTCGCGGAACTCCGCGTAAAGCTGGGCCGCGAGCGTCTTGTTCGGCGCGAACACGATCGCCGGGCGGCCGAGCCGCGCGATCGTGTTGGCCATCGTGAAGGTCTTGCCCGAACCGGTCACGCCGAGCAGCGTCTGGAAGGCAAGGCCATCGCCGACGCCTTCGACGAGCGTGTCGATCGCGGTCGGCTGGTCGCCCGCGGGCGGATACGGCTGGTAAAGCTGGAACGGCGACCCTTCGAAAGTGACGAATTTGGATTCGTCGAGCGCGTCGCCGACTTCGGCATGATGTTCGGACATGGAATACGGCCGGAGCAAGGGCAAAAAAAGCATTCTAGCGCTTCGCGGCCGCGCGAACTGCTGTCGGCTCCTGACGCGCGACGGCCGCCCGAAATCGCGATTCGCCGCCGAAACGCGACGGAATCACCGCCCCCGCCAGCGCGAATTCGCTACAATATCAGGCTGCTGCGCTTTCCGGCGTCGCGCCGTGGGCGCGGTCCGCTGCGCCCGTCCCGCCGGCTGAAAGCCTGACCCTCTTTTCACTACTGCCGAATCATCATGTCGCTCTTCTCCGCTGTCCAGCTTGCTCCCCGCGACCCGATCCTGGGCCTGAACGAAGCCTTCAACGCCGATGCGCGTCCGACCAAGGTCAACCTCGGCGTTGGCGTGTACACGAACGAAGACGGCAAGATTCCGCTGCTGCGCGCGGTGCGCGAAGCGGAGAAGGCACGTGTCGAGGCCGGCCTGCCGCGCGGCTACCTGCCGATCGACGGGATCGCCGCCTACGATGCGGCCGTGCAGAAGCTGCTGCTCGGCAACGATTCGCCGCTGATCGCGGCGGGCCGCGTGGTCACGGCCCAGGCACTGGGCGGCACGGGCGCGCTGAAGATCGGCGCCGATTTCCTGCGCACCGTGAATCCGAACGTGAAGGTCGCGATCAGCGATCCGAGCTGGGAAAACCACCGCGCGCTGTTCGAAGCGGCCGGCTTCGAAGTCGTCGCCTACCCGTATTACGACGCGGCCACCAACGGCGTGAACTTCGAAGGCATGCTGTCGGCGCTGAACGGCTACGCGGCAGGCACGGTCGTCGTGCTGCACGCGTGCTGCCACAACCCGACCGGCGTGGACCTGACCGAAGCGCAATGGCAACAGATCGTCGACGTCGTGAAGGCGCGCAACCTCGTGCCGTTCCTCGACATGGCCTACCAGGGCTTCGGCGAGAACATCGACGCCGATGCCGCTGCCGTGCGCCTGTTTGCCGCGGCCGACCTGAACGCATTCGTGTCGTCGTCGTTCTCGAAGTCGTTCTCGCTGTATGGCGAGCGCGTCGGCGCGCTGTCGATCATCACGTCGAGCAAGGAAGAAGCCACGCGCGTGCTGTCGCAACTGAAGCGCGTGATCCGCACGAACTACTCGAACCCGCCGACCCACGGCGGCGCGGTGGTCGCAGCGGTGCTCGCGTCGCCGGAACTGCACGCTTCGTGGGTGCAGGAACTCGGCGAAATGCGCGATCGCATCCGCGCGATGCGCAATGGTCTCGTCGAGCGCCTGAAGGCAAGCGGCGTCGATCGCGATTTCAGCTTCATCAACGCACAGCGCGGGATGTTCTCGTATTCGGGCCTGACCTCGGCGCAAGTCGATCGCCTGCGCGACGAGTTCGGCATCTATGCGGTCGGCACGGGCCGGATCTGCGTCGCCGCGCTGAACACGCGCAACCTCGACGCGGTCGCCAATGCGGTCGCAGCAGTCCTGAAGTAAAGCCGCGTCGGGCGGCAGCCGTCACCGGGCCCGCCCTGCCGACATGAAAAACGCGCTCCACGGAGCGCGTTTTTTTGTACCGTTCAGCGCGGTGGACGGCTATGCCGCCCGCCCCGCGTTACTGCATGAACCAGCCGTGGCTGACGACCACCGACTGGCCCGTGAGCGCGGCGCTCGGGAACGCCGACAGGAACAGCACCGTCTGCGCGACGTCCTGCACCGTCGTGAATACGCCGTCGACCGTGTTGCCGAGCATCACCTTCTTGATCACCTCCTCTTCGCTGATGCCGAGCTCCTTCGCCTGCTCCGGAATCTGCTTGTCGACCAGCGGCGTGCGCACGAAGCCCGGACACACGACGTGCGAGCGCACGTTGTGCTTCGCGCCTTCCTTCGCCAGCACGCGCGCCAGGCCGAGCAGACCGTGCTTGGCCGTCACGTACGCCGACTTCAGCGGCGACGCTTCGTGCGAGTGCACCGAACCCATGTAGATCACGACGCCGCCGCGATCGTCCTTGTACATATGCTTGAGCGCGGCCTTCGTCGTCAGGAACGCGCCGTCCACGTGGATCGCCTGCATCTTCTTCCAGTCGGCGAACGAGTAGTTCTCGATCGGGTTGACGATCTGGATGCCCGCGTTCGACACGAGGATGTCGACCGAGCCGAACGCTTCGGCCACCTTGTCGATGCCGGTGTTTACGGCTTCCTCGTTGGTCACGTCCATCGCGACGCCGATCGCCTTGCCGCCTGCCTTGTTGATCTCGTCGGCGACCGCGTTCGCGCCGTCCTGGTTCAGGTCGGCGATCGCGACGGCCGCGCCTGCCTTGGCGAGCTCCAGTGCGATTTCTTTGCCGATGCCGCTCGCGGCGCCCGTGACGACTGCGGTCTTGCCGCTCAGATCTGCTGCCATATCCGTCTCCTTCCGTTATCGGATCGAATAAAACACGCGCCCGCCCGCATCCGCGCTCATCGCGAAATCGTGGCGGCGTGCCAGGCGTCATTGTGCACGATCGGCCCCGCCGTTCGCGTGCAAAACGTCTAAGCTTAAGGTCGGTTCCGTTCAGCAGGAGATTCTCATGCACTATCGACGGCTAGGCCGCTCCGGCCTGCAAATCAGCGAGCTTTCCCTCGGGTCGTGGGTGACATACGGCAACCAGGTCGATCAGCGGGTCGCGCGCGAATGCCTCGCCTCGGCACGCGATGCGGGCGTCAATTTCTTCGATAACGCCGAGGTCTACGCCGGCGGCAAATCCGAGGAAATCATGGGCCACGCGCTCAAGTCGCTCGACTGGCCGCGCGTCAGCTATATCGTGTCCACGAAGTTCTTCTGGGGGCTCGCGGAAGCCCCGAATCAGTATCACACGCTGAACCGAAAATACCTGCTGAATGCGATCGACGGCTCGCTGCGCCGGCTGCAGCTCGACTATGTGGACCTCGTCTATTGCCATCGTCCCGATCCCCATACGCCGATCGAGGAAACCGTCTGGGCGATGAGCGACATGATCGTGCGCGGCAAGGCGCTGTACTGGGGCACGTCGGAATGGAGCGCCGACGAGATCCGCGCGGCATGCGAGATCGCCGAGCGGCATCATCTGCACAAGCCGGTCGTCGAACAGCCGCAGTACAACCTGTTCCACCGCACCCGGGTCGAGCAGGAATATGCGCGGCTCTACGACGATTACGGCCTCGGCCTCACGACCTGGAGCCCGCTGGCGTCGGGGCTGCTCACCGGCAAGTACCGCAACGGCGTGCCAGCCGGCAGCCGCGCGCAGTTGCAGGGCTACGACTGGATGCGCGAACGGCTGACCGATCGGGCCGCCAACGACATCGTCGAGCGGCTCGGCGAGATCGCCGCCGAACTCGGCTGCAGCACCGGCCAGTTGGCGATCGCGTGGGTACTGTCGAATCCGCGCGTGAGTTCGGTCATCACGGGTGCATCGCGGATCGACCAGATCGGCGACAACATGCGCGCGCTCGAGGTTGCCGCGAAGCTGACGCCGGATGTGAAGCAACGCATCGAGGCGGTGGTCGGCGACGCATACGAGTGAGGCGACTCGCGTACAATACGCGGCCGCATCGGCGCGCGGCCTCACGGCCGCGCACGATCGCCCGCTTTCATCGATTCACCCTTCGTTTCAGGCAGCCAGCCATGCTCAGTTATCGTCACGGTTTTCACGCAGGCAACCACGCGGACGTGCTCAAGCACGCCGTCGTCGTCCAACTGCTGCGCTACCTGAACAAGAAAGACAAATCGTACTGGTACATCGATACGCACGCGGGCGCCGGCGTGTACTCGCTGCGCGACGGTTATGCAGCGAAGACGTCGGAATTCGATACCGGCATCGGCCGACTGTGGAACGAAAAGAACCTGCCGGAGGCGCTCGGCGACTATGTGGATGAAGTCCGCGCGCTGAACGACGACGGCGAACTGCACTTCTACCCGGGTTCACCGTACATCGCATGGCGATCGATGCGCGAGCAGGATCGTATGCGCCTGTTCGAAATGCACACGACGGAAATCGATGTGCTGCGCCACAATTTCCGCGATGCGGGGCGACGCGCGATGATCTTCGCCGGTGACGGCTTCGAAGGTATCAAGGCGCTGCTGCCGCCGCCGCCGCGACGTGCACTCGTGCTGATCGATCCGTCCTACGAGGACAAGAAGGACTACGCGCGCACGGTGAGCTGCGTGACGGAATGCCTGAAGCGTTTCGCGACCGGCTGCTATGCCATCTGGTATCCGCAGGTCACGCGGACGGAATCGCAACGCTTTCCCGAGCAGTTGAAGCGCCTGCAGCCGAACAACTGGCTGCACCTGACGCTGACGGTGTCGAATCCGCCGACCGACGGGCTGGGCCTCTACGGCAGCGGGATGTTCATCCTCAATCCGCCGTATACGCTCGCCCAGAGCATGAACGAGGTTCTGCCCTACCTGGTCGAGATGCTGGGACAGGATAGCGGCGCTCGCTGCCAGATCGAGCACCGCGGCAACTGATCCGGCGACCGGCCGTTACGGCTGCGGTCGCGGCGCGAGCCTCGGCTGATAGGCGGGTTGCCCGTCCCACGCGGGAACATTGATATACGGGGCGACGAACAATGGAACCGACGTGTTCGGCGCCTGCCCGGCCGGAGCGCGCATGCCTGCCGGCTCGGCGATCGGCTGCGACGACAGCGGTGCCGTCTGCAGCACCCATCCGCCCTTGCCGTCCTGGATACCGCGCTGCGTATCGAGCACCAGCGGTTTGGACGATGTCGCGGCACCAGCCGCGAGGCCATGGACGAGCACAGCCGCGCCCAAAACGAGACGCGCGCGGGCACTGCGACGCACATCGACACCCAAACGCATGATCGTGTCCTTCAGGATGAAAAGCAGGTCCATACCATAGCGCTGCACCGACGATTTCGCCAGATCCGACGCACAAAAAACAAAGCCCCGTCAATACGGGGCTTGCTTATCGTTCGGCGCCGCTCGGCACCTGACGGGGACTGCGATTACAGCGAGTAGCCGTTGGTTTCGAGCGAGCGGATGCGGCTCTCGAGCTGGACGATGTCCGACGACGTGGCGAGGTAGGCCTCACGGCGCTCACGTTCTGCGGATTCGAACCAGTTGCTCAGCTTTTCGACGATGTAGGCGATCATGACGTTCTCCAAGGAAGAGGGACCCCTGGTGAATCGAGATTCAGGGATTTCCCGTATAGGGTTATCCCGAATTATAGCGACGCCGCACCAAGATGCTAGTGAAATACTTGCATGGCAACCATTCCCATTTGGAATGGACTGAGGCAAACATCACATAACCCATTGATTTTGATGGATATTGCTCCAGGGCTTGTTTTTAGGCTCGAGAACACGCACTAATTTGGTTCATCGACCGGGTCGGCGAGGCGCGCCAAAATCGGGCATTCAGGTCGTCCGTCACCATGGCAGTGCGCGGCGAGGTCGGCCAGTGTGTCGCGCATGTCGCTTAGCTCCGCGATGCGTTTGTCGAGTTCGGCCACATGCTCGAGAGCGATCGATTTCACTTCGGCGCTGGCGCGTGAGCGATCCTGCCAGAGCATCAGCAGCTTGCGAATGTCCTCGACGAGAAAGCCGAGCCGTCGCGCCTGACGGATGAACCGCAGGGTATGGACTTCGTCCGCGCCGTAGATCCGGTAGCCGGCATCGGTGCGCTTGCTCGGCGCAAGAAGGCCGACTTGTTCGTAGTACCGGATCATTTTTGCGCTGACCCCGGATTCGCGCGACGCGTCGCCGATATTCATTCCTCGCCCTCTGCCCTCAAAACCTGGTTTCGAACACGAACGTCGGCGGATGCCATTGTCGACGACAGTTCGATCGTATCAAATCGCGGGACTTTGTTCGGGGGACGGCTTGGTGGCGGGAGCCGGAGGATCTGATCTGGCGCGCATACCGTTTCGCGCTTCGCCGCACGATTTTTTTGGCGCACCAATGCAAAAACCCCCGCCTTTCGGGCGGGGGTTTCTGGCTTAGGGAGCCTGACGATTACCTACTTTCACACGGGAATCCGCACTATCATCGGCGTAGAGTCGTTTCACGGTCCTGTTCGGGATGG
>NZ_JACCQA010000064.1:0-23169 GCF_015712215.1 Burkholderia sp. 9779_493 | reverse complement strand
TCGCCGACCCCGCCGCCACCTCCGCCCCCGCCGATCGTCGCGACGCGCCCGCTCGACCGTACCCAGATCCACGCGCTGCTCGACAGCGAAGTCGCGCGCCGCAACGGCAAGGTGGTCGGCCGCGCGGTCGACATGGTGGTCGACGCGAGCGGCAAGCCGCGCGAGATGATCGTCAACCTGCAAGGCTTCATGGGCATCGGCGACCGCAAGGTCATCTTCCCGTGGAACGTGTTCCGCTTCACGCCGGGCGGCAAGCAGGAGCCGATCGTGCTCGACGTCCCGTCGGGCGACCTGCCGCCGGCCGCGCGACCGAAGGCGGTGCCGCTGTCGGGTTCGGCCGCGGCGTCGCCGACGACGCGGCTGCCGATGCTCGACAGCGATGTCGAGCGCCCGAACGGCACGAAGATCGGCCGCATCGTCGACGTGCTGATCGACCGCGGTGCACAGCCGCAGGCCGTCGTGCTCGACCTCGGCGGGCTCGTCAATACTGACCGCCGTTCGATCGCCGCGAGCTGGGGCGCGCTGCGCTTCGTCACGCGCGACAAGGCGCTGCACCCGCAGCTCGACCTGAACGACGCCCAGATCAAGGCATCGCCGCCCTACGCGGCCGACAAGCCGATCGTCGCGGTCTTCCCGCCCGTTGTCCCGGCCGCGCCGGCTTCGTCTGCGAGTGCCACCCGATGACGATCAAGCATTCCGTCAGCGTTCGCAGTCTCCGGGCCCTCGACTGGCTCAACTTTTTCGTTGCAAACGTTCAAACCGGGTTCGGTCCGTTCATCGCGTCCTACCTCGCGTCGCACAAGTGGACGCAGGGCGAGATCGGCATGGTGCTGTCGATCGGCACGATCAGCGCGATGGTCAGCCAGGTGCCGGGCGGCGCCGCCGTCGATGCGCTGAAGAACAAGAAAGGCGCGGCCGCGTGGGCGATCGCGGCCATCATCCTGTCCGCGGTCCTGCTCGCGTCGAGCCCGACGATCGTGCCGGTGATCGCCGCGGAGGTATTCCACGGCTTCGCGAGCTGCATGCTGGTGCCGGCGATGGCCGCGATCTCGTTCTCGCTCGTCGGCCGCGCTGACCTCGGCGACCGGCTCGGCCGCAACGCGCGCTGGGCGTCGATCGGCAGTGCGGTCGCGGCCGGGCTGATGGGGCTGACCGGCGAATACTTCTCCGCGCGCGCGGTGTTCTGGCTGACCGCCGTGCTGGCGCTGCCCGCGCTGTTCGCGCTCGCGATGATCCAGCCGACGCACCAGGTGATCCCGCAGTCGTCGAAGCCGGACGACCTCGATGAAGCCGGCGAGCGCGAAACGCTGCTCGAACTGCTGCGCGACCGCCGGATGCTGATCTTCGCGGCCTGCGTCGTGCTGTTCCACCTGTCGAACGCCGCGATGCTGAACCTCGCGGCCGGCGAAGTCACGGCCGGGATGGGCGAGAACGTGCAACTCGTGATCGCCGCGTGCATCATCGTGCCGCAGGCGATCGTCGCGATGCTGTCGCCGTGGGTCGGCCGCTCCGCGCAGCGCTGGGGGCGCCGGCCGATCCTGCTGCTCGGCTTCTCCGCGCTGCCGGTGCGCGCGCTGCTGTTCGCGGGCGTCAGCAGCCCGTACCTGCTCGTGCCGGTGCAGATGCTCGACGGCATCAGCGCGGCCGTGTTCGGCGTGATGCTGCCACTGATCGCAGCCGACGTCGCGGGCGGCAAGGGCCGCTACAACCTGTGTATCGGGCTGTTCGGGCTCGCGGCCGGGATCGGCGCGACGCTCAGCACGGCCGTGGCCGGCTACGTCGCCGATCACTTCGGCAATGCGGTCAGCTTCTTCGGACTCGCGGCCGCGGGCGCGCTCGCGGTGCTGCTGGTCTGGCTCGTGATGCCCGAAACCCGCGTCGAGAATGGCGATGCGACGGCCGACGAACCGGCCGCCGCCTCGCCCGAACAGGCGCATTGACGGCGGCCCGCCGCCACCCGCTTCTTGGCCGACGCACGATGGATACGATCAGGACACTCAACGAAGCCCGCCAGCAGATCCAGCAGTCGATCTTCGATCTGTTCAAGGGGCTGTCATTCAGCGAGCGGCTCACGCAAGGCGCGCTGATGGCGCTGCAGGCCGTCTGCGGCGCGTGCCTCGCGTATGCGATCGGCCGCGCGATGCATACCGAGCAGGCCGTGTGGGCGGCGATCACCGCGATCGCCGTCACGCAGCACAACTACTCGGACACGATGTCGCTGTCGCGCGACCAGTTCATCGGCGCGATGGTCGGCGGCGTACTCGGTTTCGCCGGCGCGGCGCTGGGCGGCGATCGCCTCGTCGCGTATGCGCTCACGGTCGCGGTCGTGATCGTCTGCTGCTGGTGCCTGAACGTCGGCAGCGCGGCGCGGCTCGGCGGCGTGACCGCGACGATCGTGCTGCTGTTCCCGGGCAACGGACCGCTGTGGGACGTTCCGCTGATCCGGCTCGGCGAAGTGACGCTCGGCACGGTGTGCGCGCTGGGCGTGTGCTGGGTGATGTCGAGAATCGAACGGCGCTGGTTCCGCCGCGCGGCGGCAAAGTGACGCGCTAATCCGGCGGCCCGGCGCGCATCGCGGCATCGCCATCCATGCCGGGCCGCGGGCTAGGTCAGTCGCCGATTCGCAGCACGATGCCGGAACCGATCTGCACCAGCAGGTGATCCCCGCCGACGCCGACCCATTGATAGCCGCGCGGCGGCGGACTCAGGTGATAGCCGCGCCAGTCGTCGATCACGTATTGGCGGTCGCGGAACTCGGGAGGAAGCCGGTCACCCTTGTGCCACTCGCGGCGCGGCTGGTCGGCCCAGCGCGGCGGTACGTCTTCAACGCGGCCGGGCCCTTTGCGCATGTCGTGCTTGCCGTGACCATACGCATGGCCATTGCCATGCCCATGCCCGTGGTCGTCCTGTTGCGCGCTGGATAACGTCGGCGCCGCCAACGCGGCGGCCACGAACACAACGGCAAGAATCGGGTGCCTTGTTACCATCATCCACCTCCCGTCGAACCGCCGGCGCCGGGATGACGCCGGCTGCACACAAGGCTAGCACACCTCGCGGGGCCCGCCGGTTGCGCGGCGCCACGCACGAGGCAGCGGGTATACTCTCGCTCACCTTCGATCCGTACGATTTTTCATGGCTGAACCTACGCTCGGCGTCGCCATCATCGCCCACAACGCGGCCCGCCGGCTCGCGCAGTGCCTCGACGCGCTCGCCTTTGCGGACGACATCGTGGTCGTCGACGGCGGCAGCACCGACGACACCGTCGAGATCGCCCGCGCACACGGCGCCCGGGTGATCGTCGCCGCCGACTGGCCGGGCTTCGGCCCGCAGAAGAATCGCGCGCTCGCAGCGCTGTCGACCGACTGGGTGCTGTCGATCGACACCGACGAAGTCGTGTCGGACGAGCTCGCCGCATCGATCCGTGCGGCGTTGCGCGCCCCGCAGGCCGATGTGTACGCCATCGACCGGTTGTCGGCGTTTTGCGGCAGCTGGGTGCATCACAGCGGCTGGTATCCGGACTGGATCCCGCGCCTGTTCCGGCGGGACACCGCCCGCTTCTCGGACGACCTCGTCCACGAGCGGCTGGTGTTCGACGGCCGCGTCGCGCGGCTCGACGGGAAGCTGCACCACTACTCGTACGACGACATCGACGCGGTGCTGTGCAAGCTCGACGCGTATTCGAGCGCCGGTGCGCGGCAACGCCGCGCGGCCGGCGAGCGGGCGACGGTCGGCAAGGCCATCCGGCGGGGGCTGTGGGCGTTCGTGCGGACCTACGTGCTGCGTCGCGGGTTCCTCGACGGGCGGGCCGGATTCATGATCGCGGTGTTCAATGCGGAGACGGTGTACTACCGCTTCCTGAAGCTCGCGCACGACGGCGCGGCTGAACCCGCATCGCGCCGCTAGGCAGCGGCCGAAAGGTGCGCCGATGGCGCACCGGTTATACGCCGCCGCGCGGCAAGGCCGACACGTCGATGATCGACTCGCGCGGCGCCTCCACCACCGGACGGCCTTCGACGAGCGCCGCCGCGGCGGCAATCACGCGCTGCGCGGAAAGCTCCGTCAGGCAGCGGCTCCAGCTTTCCAGATGACGGTCGCAGCCTTCGAGTTTGCAAGGCACGCAGTCGCCGTCACCCTGCATCAGGTAAACGTTGCCGCGCTGCGCCGAACCGCGCAGCGCCCACGGCTCGTCGTGCGCGGGCCAGTGGGCGGGCCACGGCCCCCAGCGCACCGGGTTGGACGGTCCGAACAGCGCGAGCGTCGGCGTCCCGCACGCGGCGGCGACGTGCGTCGCGCCGGTGTCCGGCCCGACGAACAGCCGTGCGCGGCGAATCAGTTCGGCGGTCTCGCCGAACGTCAGGCGCCCGACGAAATTCGCGACCGGCTCGCCCGCGGCAGCCACGATCCGCTGCGCATAGTCGACCTCCGCCGCGCCTGGCCCACCGCTCAGCGCGACGTCGAAGCCGCTTGCGCGGGCCCAGCGGATCAGTTCGACCCAGCCGTCCTCGCGCCACTGCTTGTAACGGAACATCGGGGATGGGTGCAGCACGATGTGCGCTCGAGTACGCGACAGCGCGGCCGGCCCATACAGCAGAGCGTCGAATTGCGCGACGCGCGCCGGATCGGTGCCGATGCCGGGCGCGACCACTTCAGCGCAAGGCGTCACGTCGAGCACTTCTGCAATCGCGAGACTGCTCGTCACCGTATGGACATCGCCGTGGCGATTGAGCGCAATGCCGTCCAGCATGAAACGCGTCAGCCGCGTGATCCGCTCCGGATCGACGAGCCCGACGCGCCGACGCCCACCGAACCACGTATAGAAACGGGCACGATCGGAGCTGATCGCCGCGCATGCGAGATCGTAGCGCCGCCACAGCCTGGCCGCGTCGGCGAACCGCTCGCGCGGCTTCGCGCGCTGCGCGACGACGATCACCCGGCGAATGTCGGGATTGTGCTCGAGCACGCCCTCGGTGCCGCGAAACACGACCATGTCGATCTGCGCGTCAGGCCAGCGCCGCTTCAGGGAGCGGACCAGCGGCGTCGCCAGCAGCACGTCGCCGATCCGGCGGGTGCAGGTGACGAGAATGCTGCGCGGCGGCGTATCGAACGTAAGGGAAGCGGTCACGGCGGGTATCGACTGACGGAAGCGGGCCATTTTAGCGAAATCGCGCGGCGCGAACCATGCTGCCGGCTCAGCGCGCCGCCGCGAGCAGGTCGGCGGCGAGCGCGGCGAAACGCCGGTTCGCCGCCGGCACGTCGAACGTCGCGATCCGTGCCGCGGCACAAGGCGCGAGCGCCGCGCGCACGTCCGCGTCGGTCACGAGGCGTTCCAGCGCCGCCGACATCGCATCGACGTCGCCGACCGGCACGAGCAGGCCTGCGCGGCCGTCGTCGAGCATGTCGCGCGGGCCGGTCGGGCAGTCGGCCGCGAGCACCGGCGTGCCGAGCGCCATCGCTTCGCCGAGCACCATGCCGAACCCTTCGTAGCGGCTGCTCAGCACGAGCGCTTCGGCGGCGCGAACGTACGGAAACGGATTCGCGCAATAGCCCATGAAATGCACGGCATCGCGAATCCGCAGTTCGTCCGCAAGCTGCTCGAGTGCTGCGCGATCCGGCCCGTCGCCAAGCAGGACGAGATCTACCGCGTCCGGCCGGCGAGCACGCCATTGCGCATACGCGCGCAGCAGTGTCCGGTGATCCTTCTGCCCTTCGTCGAGCCGCGCGACCGACACGACGAACCGTTCGGCCGGCCACTCGACCGACGCCGTTGCTTGCTGCCGGATCGCAGCGATGTCGATCACGTTCGGGAGTTCGACGACCCGCACGCCGGAGCCGGCGAACATCTTCTCGGCTTCGTGCTGCATCGCAGGCGTCAATACCGCGATCGCCGCGTAGCGCGCGTACTGGCGCGTGCGCCGTGCCATGTAAGCGTCGCCTTTTTTGCCGAAGCGTGCGACGAAGCTGTAGTGGCTGACGCCCAACCACGGCGCGGTACCGCGGCCGGCAATCCGCCGCAGCGAGAAATCGTAATCGCAGACGAGGTCGTAGCCGGAGGCGACCTGCAGGAAGCGTCGCGCGACCAGCCGGCGAATCGCCGCATGGGTCGTCAGCTTGTGCAGCAGCTTTTCGCCGAAGCGCAACCGGCGGCGGCGCTCGAGCTGGTGCAACGCATGCGACCAGCGCGCCGTCGCGAGCACGTGAACCGGCACGTCGGCCGGAATCGCGCCGCTGCGGCGCAGCGCATCGAGATCGTCGGTCGGGAAGGCAACCGACAACGCGGGAGCAAACTGGCGGCGATCCAGCGCGTTCAGCCACGCGACCAGCGCGGTTTCGGTACCGCCCCGCCCGAAGTCGTCGATATGGAACAGCAATCGCACGGGCTTGCCGTTCGCGATCGACGGGCCGGCTTCCGCGCGGCTCGCGACGGCGTTCACGATCCGCTCCCCGGCTGCGCGCGACGCACGCGTGCGCGTCGCTCGCCATGCCCGAGCACCAGCCCGGCAAATGCCCAGAATGCCAGGATCGTCGTCTGCCACATGAAATCGTCCACCAGGTTCTTCGTGACCATCCCGACCACGAGCGCGATGCCGCCCGCCGCAATCCACGGATCAGCCTTCCGCAGTCGCCAGAACGCGAATGCGAGCGCCGCCAGCAACAGTGCCTGCATTGCCAGGCCGATGCGCCCGGTCTGTAGCCACGTATTCAGGAAAAGATTGTGCGCGTGCGTCAGCGCCTGCGGCTCGAGTGCCAGCAATTCGGGCGGCATCTCGCTGCGGTAGGCCATTCCCGGCACCGGTTTGCCGAAACCGATACCCAGCCATTTGTGACGGCTACCTTGCTCGTCATAGAACCGCCACAGCTTGGGCCGCGTGTCCGACGACAGCGTGTCGCCGACTGCCGTCATGCCGGGCGGCACATACAGACGCACGCCGGCGATCGAGACGTCGCGCGATGCGGCCAGCGGCGGCGGTGAATCGTGATAGCGCAGCCGCGCGCTCATTTCGAGCGTGCCGATCGCACCGGCGCCGACGACGACCACTGCCAGCCCCGCCAGCAGCAGATGATGCCGGTACAGCGGATAAAGGCCGATCAGCAACACCACCGCGGCAGCAGGCCAGAAGAAGCGGTTGAGGCTGGCAAGCCCGACCATCCCGCACAGCACGAGTCCCGACACGCCGAACCAGCGCCAGCCGCGCCTGGGCACGAAGAACGCACAGAACAACGCCATGGCGAACGCAACGAGCGTACTCGTATGCCCCACCCGCGCATAGAACCGCAACGGGAACGTTTCGGGTGTCGGCGGCTGCAGCTTGCCCCAGTAGATCACGCTGACCGCGGCGAGCAACGCGCACGCGAGCCAGACGGTCAGCGTGACGCGTTCGGGCCGCTCGACCCGCGTGCCGAACAGCCAGAAGCCCCAGAACGACAGCAGCGGATACACGACCTCGTCGAGCCACGCATGCCGGCTGACGTCCGGGAACACCGACCAGCGGGTGGCCGCGAAACTCCACGCCGCCCAGCCGACGATCGGGACGAACAACGGCCACCGGAACACCGCCGGCCGGTCGCGCCCGCACGCGGCGCCGATCAGCGCAATCCCGACCAGCACCATGCTGCAATTCACGAACGCCGCCATGTGCCCGAACATGATCGCGAACATCAGAACGGGGCAGCCAATCCACAGAAGACGCTCCATACGCGCCGCAATAGCCGTCATCGAACTTGCACCAGAACGTGTTTCAGTGCGCCACGTACCGCGTCCACCGACAGCCCGCTCATGCAGCCCGCGGAGCCGTCGTGCCACGCGACGCATGTCGTGGCGTCGCGATCGCATCGCCTGACCCATTGGACGTGACGCCGGAAAATATACGGTTGATCGCGGCATGGCATGTCCGCGATCGTTACGGCGACGAACGGAACGTCGCGCCAGTAACGTCCGGCACCGTGAACCAGCGCGCTGCCGGGCCCGAACAGCGCGACGGTCGGTACGCCGATGAGGCGCGCGAGATGCGCGACGCCCGTGTCGGGACAGACAACTGCCCGAGCGCCTGCATAGAGATGCCAAAGATCGGCGAGACCGAGTTTCCCGGCAAAGTTCGGCTGCCCGGCGTGCGGCCCGATCTGCTCGATCAGGTCGGCTTCGCTCTTGCCGCCGCTCCACACTACCCGATAGCCACCCGCCTCCATGTCGGCCGCCAGCGCTCGCCAGCGCTCGATCGGCCAGCGCTTGACCATCGTGCTGGCACCCGGATGCAGCACCACGTAGGGCCGCTCCCGAAGCGCCGCTGGCAACGCGACGCTCGGCGGCGGCGCCGGCCAGTCACCCGGCCGGTATGCGCGCGGAGGGCCGCCGTCGACCAGGTCCGCGATCAGGTCGCCCCACGCGGCCGGCGCATCGGGATACGGACGGCGTTCGTCGACCGGCCAGTTCTTCCACGCCGGGGCATCGCCGTCGTGCGCGACGATCCAGCGACAGCCGGCCGCGAGCGCCAGCCAGCTGTGACGGTTATCCGCCGCGACGAAGCCGAGATCGTACGGCCCCGACGCCAGCAAGCGGCGCACCGACACGGGATCACGCGGATCGAAAGCCAACGCCTGGACGCCAAACGGCTCGCCCGCATACAACGGTGCGATCGCCTTCGGACACGCGAGCGCGATGCGCGCGTGCGGATATTGTTCGCGCAGCTTCGCCAGCAACGGTGTCAGCAACAGCGTATCGCCGAGCAGGAGATGGTGCGCGACGAAAATGCTCGCCGGTTGCCGAGGCTTGCGCCGCAGCGGCTTGAACGGCAATCTCGGCAGAGCCCGCGCGAAGATGTGGATACGTCCGGGGAAGCGGCTCATCGTTAACAGCGGGCTGTCTCGATGGCAAAATTCGCGACGCGGATCGGCCCGATGAACAGCCGAGTCGCCACACGAATCACCATGATCATTGTGAATTGAATAAGTATTTGCACGGAGCAAATCGCGCCGATCAACCGGCACGAATCACCGGAGCGGAATAGCCAGCCGCACCACCCAAACAGGCCGCCAGAGTATACCATCGCCCCCTCGCGCGCCCGAACCGGAAGCCGTCTGACAGATTGCCCCTTACAGGGACGGACCGCTACGCCGGCGCCCACGCCTCGCGGGCCAGCGCGAGCAACTGCTCGACATGATGGCGCACGCCCGGGTCGTAGCCTACCGCGTCGCGCGCGACGGCAGCCCGGTCGCCGGCTCGCACGCGCTGTGCGGCCGTCGCCAGCACGGCGCGCAGCGCCTCGACATCGTCGGCTGCGAACGTCAGCTTCGCATGGTCCGCAATGACGTCATGGCAGCCGAGCGTGGGCGGCAAGATCACGGGCGTCCCGCACATCACTGACTCGATGCCGACCAGCCCGAACGGCTCGTATTTCGATGCAAGGATCGTGTAATCCGCCGCGCGGTATCCGTCCTCGATGTCCTTCACGTAGCCGATGTAGCGCAGTTGCGCCGAGGTCCGCTCGGGCGGGCGGCCGGCCACCGCGACGACGATCGACGCGTCCGTCCCCTGCAGCGCGGCCTCGATCAGCGGCAAGCCCTTGCGCACGTGGCTGCTCGACGGAAACAGCAGCACGACGTCGCGCTCGCCGAAACCGAAGCGGCGCCGCAACGCGGTGCGCTCGTCGTCGCCGACAGGCGTGAAGCGCTGCGCATCGACGGGGGGATACAGCATGCGGATCCTGGCGTCGTCGACGCCGTACAGCGTGCGCAGTTCGTCGCGCATCATCTGCGAATGCGCGACCACATAGCGCGCATTCGCGTACTGCCGGCTCTCGAGCGCAATCTGGCGCCGGTCGAAATAGCCCGGTGCGCGGCCGATCGCGCGCAAGAACCCTCGATGTGTGCCGCCGCAAATCGCGATCTCCGAGCAGGCGACCCGATTACAGCCGATCAGCACATCCACGTCGGCCGCGCGGCGTGCACCGCGGAGCCGCCACGAGAACCATTCGTCGCGCACCTTGCCGGGCAGGAACGAGACGTTGATCCGATGCGGCTCGACGAGCCGCGCCTCCGGAATCGACGCGTCGACGGAGCGCGCGAAGAACGCGGGCGTCACGCCCGCCTCCGCCATTCCCCGCGCGATATCGATCGCGTAGCGCTCGAGGCCGCCCCCGTGCTTCAGCGCATTGGCCGACAGGCCGATCTTCATCTCCGCACGCGCGACACGGGCCCGCACGACGCTCACCCGGCCTCCTGCTGGAACTGAATCCGATGCAGATGGGCATACAGGCCGCCGGATGCGAGCAGCGCCGCGTGGCTGCCGCTCTCGACGATTCTGCCGCCGTCCATCACGAGAATCCGGTCTGCACGCTCGATCGTCGACAGCCGGTGTGCGATCACCAGCGTCGTGCGGCCCTTCATCAGCGTCTCGAGCGCCGCCTGGACGTGACGCTCGGATTCCGAATCGAGCGCCGACGTCGCTTCGTCAAGAATCAGGATCGGCGCATCCTTGTAGATCGCGCGCGCAATCGCGAGACGCTGGCGCTGGCCGCCCGACAGGCGCATGCCGTTGTCGCCGACGAGCGTGTCGAGCCCGTCGGGCATCGCCTCGACCGTACTGAGCAGATTCGCGGCGCGCAGCGCCGCCGTCACGCGTTCGCGGTCGGGGGTTTGGCCGTACGCGACGTTGCTCGCGATCGTGTCGTTGAACAGCACGACATCCTGACTCACCATCGCAATCTGGTCACGCAGGTCACGTAGCCGATACTCGGGTAACGCGACGCCGTCGACGAGAATCTCTCCGGACGTCGGATCGAAAAAGCGCGGCATCAGGTTGACAAGCGTCGTCTTGCCGCTGCCTGACGGCCCTGCGAGCGCGATCATCTCGCCAGGCGCCACGTCGAACGACACGCGGTCGAGCGTTGGCTTGCCGGTGCCGGCGTGATACGCGAACGACACGTCGTTGAAACGAATCCGGCCGGTTGCCCGCTCGAGCGGCTTGCCGCCGCCTTCGGGCTCACGCGGCTCGTCGATCAGGCCGAAGATCAGCTCGGCCGCCGTCATCCCGCGCTGCAGCGGCTGGTTCACGTCCATCAGGTGCTTGAGCGGCGAAATGATGAGCAGCATCGCGGTGACGAACGCGACAAAGCCACCGACCGTCGTCTGGTCGTTCGCGGACTGCACGACGGCAATCGTCAGCACGACGGCCAGCGCGATCGACGCGAGAAACTGCGTGAGCGGCTGCGCAAGCCCACCCGACACGATCATTCGCATCGAATAGCCGCGCAGACGCCGGCTCAATTCGTTGAAGCGGCTGATTTCGTACTGCTCGCCGTTGTGGATCTTGACGACCTTGTAGCCGCCGACGGTCTCCTCGACGATGTACGCGAGCTGGTTCGTCAGCATCTGGTGCTCGCGGTTCAACCGGCGCAAACGCCGGTTGATCTTGCCGACGAGCCAGCCGATACACGGCAGCAACACGGCGACGATCAGTGTCAGTCGCCAGTTCAAATAGAACAGATAACCCAGCAGAAAGACCACCGTCAACGAATCACGCACGAGCGTAATCAACACGCCCAGCAATACGTTCAGGACCTGGTTGACCTCGAAGACGACCGCATTGATCACCGTACTCGCGGTCTCGCGCTGGAAAAACGACACGCCGGTGTGAATCATCCGGTTGAACATCTCGATCCGCAGGTCGAGCAGGATCCGGTTCGAGACATACTGAAGCAGATAGTTGGACGCGTACTGCGCGGCGGCACGCACCAGCGCGAGACCGACGACCGCGATCGGCACGTAGAGCTTCGCGGTCACGTCGCCCTTCGTGCCGAAGCCGCGGTCGAGCAGCGGCTTGAGCAACGCCGGAATCCCGGCTTCCGTTGCCGCGACGACGGCCATCGCGAGGACGCCCGCCACCATCACCCACAGGAGCGGCTTCAGGTACGGCCAAAGGCGGCGCGCGACGACCACGGGCGACGATGCGTCTTCCCCGCCTATGGGTTTGCTAAGAGTAGGCTTGACGCTCAAGGTGCCCTCAAGGAATTTGAATCGAAAATCATTCAGTAGACGATTTCGGCGGAACTACCGTCGAACGCCGCGCGCAGCTCTGCCAGCAGCACGTCGCTCGGTTTCACGCGCCAGGCATCGCCCAGACGCATTTCGCCTTGCGCGCGCGCGTTGCTGTAGTGGATCTGCACCGCGAGCCCGTTCGGCAGCGGCGCCTGCGGGCGCCGACCGCCATCGCGCCCGCCGCCGCGCGGCGCGGGCGCTTCGATCACGTTCGCGGCGGCCGGATCGTCCTTCGACACGTGCGGCTCGAGCACACGGCGCAGCGCGAGCGCGTCGGCGTTGCCGTTCATCGTCAGCCGCACGGCCTGCGCGTAGCGGCTGCGCGCGCGTTCGAGATCCATCACGGTATCGGCCGTGAAGCGAATGCCGCCGGTGAACGCGTCGTTGCGCGCCTGCCCCTGCACGATCAGCAGCTCGTCTTCCTTGAACAGCGCCTTGTTCGCCTCGAACTGTTCGTTGAAGATCGTGATCTCGCACTGGCCCGTGCCGTCGTCGAGCAGCGCGATCAGCATCTTGCCGCGCTGCGTCATCTGCGTGCGCAGCGACGCGATGATGCCGGCGACGAGCTTGTCGCGCCCTTCCTTCAGGTCACCGACCTTCTGCCGCACGAAGCGCCGCACTTCGTCGCGATACGCATCGAACAGGTGGCCGGACAGATAGAAACCGAGCGCGGCCTTTTCTTCCTGCAGGCGGCGCTTGTCGTCCCACGCGGGTTCGTCGACGAGCGCATGCGCGTGCGGCGACTCGGCGCCCATGTCGAACAGGCCGGCCTGCATCGCGTTCGCTTCGGCCTGGTCGGCCGCTTCCATCGCGAGCGGCACCGACGCGATCAGTTGCGCACGGTTCGGATTCAGCGAATCGAACGCGCCGGCGCGGATCAGCGCCTCGACCGTGCGGCGGTTGACGACGCGCCGGTCGATCCGTTCGCAGAAGTCGAACAGGTCGGTGAACGCCTTTTCCTCGCGGGCGCGCAGGATTTCCTCGATCGCGTTCTGGCCGCTGCCCTTCACCGCGCCGAGGCCGTAGCGGATCGTGCGCGAGCGCTTGCCGTCGGCTTCCGCGACCGGCTCGAACCGGTAATGCGACTGGTTGATGTCCGGCGGCAGCACGGCGAGGTTGTTCACGACGCAGTCGTCGAACAGGATCTTCACCTTGTCGGTGTCGTCCATCGCGAGCGTCATGTTGGCCGCCATGAATTCGGCCGGATGGTGCGCCTTCAGCCACGCGGTGTAATACGCGAGCAGCGCATACGCGGCCGCGTGCGACTTGTTGAAGCCGTAGCCCGCGAACTTCTCCATCAAGTCGAAGATCTCGTCGGACTTCTCGCGCGTGAGGCCGTTCTTCGCGGCCCCCTCGGCGAAGATCTCGCGGTGCTTGACCATCTCCTCGGGCTTCTTCTTGCCCATCGCGCGACGCAGCAAGTCCGCGCCGCCGAGCGAGTAGCCGCCGATGATCTGCGCCATCTGCATCACCTGCTCCTGATAGACCATGATGCCGTAGGTCTCTTTCAGGACGGGTTCGACGCGCGGATCCGGGTATTCGACCTTCTCGCGGCCGTGCTTCCGCGCGCAGAAGCTCGGGATCAGGTCCATCGGGCCCGGCCGGTACAACGACACGAGCGCGATGATGTCCTCGAAGCGGTCGGGCTGCGCATCCTTCAGCATGCCCTGCATCCCGCGGCTTTCCAGCTGGAACACCGCGACCGTGTTGGCCTTCTTCAGGATCTGGAACGACGCCGGATCGTCGAGCGGCACCTGCGCGAGCGACCAGTCTGCCTTCGACGGATCGAGACGGCGGATGTAGCGCTCGGCCCAGTCGAGGATCGTCAGCGTCGTGAGACCCAGAAAGTCGAACTTCACGAGGCCGACGGCTTCGACGTCGTCCTTGTCGTACTGGCTGACCACGCCGCCGTCGTCGCCCTGCGTGTACAGCGGGCAGAAATCGGTCAGCTTGCCGGGCGCGATCAGCACGCCGCCCGCGTGCATCCCGACGTTACGCGTGAGGCCCTCGACGCGCTGCGCGAGATCGAGCAGCTGGTGGACTTCGTCCTCGTGGTCGTAGCGCTCCTGCAGCTGCGGTTCTTCCTTCATCGCGTCGGCAATCGTCACGTGCTTGCCGGGCTTGAACGGAATCAGCTTCGCGACGCCGTCGGTAAACATGTAGCCGAGGTCGAGCACGCGGCCGATGTCGCGCACGGCCGCCTTCGCGGCCATCGTGCCGAACGTGGCGATCTGCGAGACGGCGTCCGCGCCGTATTTCTCCTTCACGTACTGGATCACGCGATCGCGGCCGTGCTGGCAGAAGTCGATGTCGAAGTCGGGCATCGACACGCGTTCCGGATTCAGGAAGCGCTCGAACAGCAGGTTGTAGCGCAGCGGATCGAGGTCGGTAATGCCGAGCGCGTACGCGACCAGCGAACCGGCGCCCGAGCCGCGGCCCGGGCCGACCGGCACGCCGTTGTTCTTCGCCCAGTTGATGAAGTCCGCGACGATCAGGAAGTAGCCGGGGAAGCCCATCTTCGTGATGGTCCCGCACTCGAATTCGAGGCGCTTGTAGTACGTGTCGCGCTGCGCGTCGCGCTCGGCTTCGACCGGATACAACTGCGCGAGGCGGGTTTCGAGCCCCTCCTTCGACAGCTGGACCAGGTAGTCGTCGAGCGACATGCCGTCCGGCGTCGGGAACAGCGGCAGTTTCGGCTTGCCGAGCTCGAGCTTCAGGTTGCAGCGCTTCGCGATCTCGACCGTATTGGCAATCGCCGACGGCAGGTCGGCGAACAGCGCGGCCATGTCGTCCTGCGTGCGGAAATACTGGTCGGTCGTGAAACGCTTCTGGCGCCGCGGGTTCGCGAGGATGTCGCCTTCCGAGATGCACACGCGCGCCTCGTGCGCGGTGAAATCGTCGTCGGTCATGAACTGCGTCGGGTGCGTCGCAACGACCGGCAGCTTCAGCGACGCGGCGAGCGTCGCCGCCTGCTGGATGTACGCCTCGGCGCCCGGCTGGCCGTAACGCTGCAGCTCGATGTAGAAGCCGCCCGGGAACACCCTCGCCCAGCGCTCGGCGTGACGGCGCGCGGCTTCTTCGTTGCCCGCGGCCAGCGCGAGCCCGATATCGCCCTGTTGCGCGCCCGACAGCGCGAGCAGCCCCTGCGCGAGCTCGCCGTCGAGCCAGCTCGCGTCGAGTTCCGCGCGGCCGCGGTACTGGTTCGTGAGCCACGCCTTCGACAGCAGCTCGCAGAGATTCAGGTAACCGACCTTGTCCTTGACCAGCAGCAGCAGCCGCGACGGCTTGTCGCGGTCGTCCGGATTGGCAATCCAGACGTCGCAGCCGGCGATCGGCTTGATGCCCTTGCCGCGGGCTTCCTGGTAGAAACGGACGAGGCCGAATGCGTTGCCGAGATCGGTGAGCGCGAGCGCGCCCTGACCGTCCGCGGCCGCCGCCTTGACGATGTCGTCAATGCGCACGATGCCGTCGGCAATCGAGAATTCGGAGTGAACGCGAAGATGGACGAAGCGAGGATCTGACATGGGCGCTATTGTAGCCGCCCCGCCGCGCAGGCTGCCCAAAAAATGCCCGCTTTGGCCGTTCGGCCGATGCACGCGGCGACGCGTCGCGCGGTTGGCCGATCGGCCAGGTCCCGACGCCCGCGCCGTTTGCGGGATAATACGGTTTTTCGAATCAGCGCCCCGGCTTCGCACCCTTTTTTGCGGGCCGCCGGGCGGCCGTTTTCCCGTCGGACCATCATGACCATCGTCAACCTCGCCGCCTACCACTTCGTATCGCTCGACGCGAACGAGCAATGGCGCCCGCTCGTCACCGCCCGCTGCAACGAACTCGGCCTGCGCGGCACGATCCTGCTCGCGCCGGAAGGCATCAACCTGTTCATCGCCGGCACGCGCGAAGCCACCGACGCATTCATCGCGTACATCCGCCACGATCCGCTGTTCGAAGGCAAGTTCGCGACGCTGCAGTTCAAGGAAAGCCTGTCCGACTCGCAGCCGTTTCGCCGCATGCTCGTGCGCCTGAAGCGCGAGATCATCACGATGAAGAAGCCCGCGATCAAGCCGGAACTCGGCCGCGCGCCGTTCGTCGACGCGCGCACGCTGAAGTCGTGGCTCGATCGCGGCCACGACGATACCGGCCGCCCGGTCGTGATGCTCGACACGCGCAACGCGTTCGAGGTCGACGTCGGCACGTTCGACAACGCGCTCGACTACCGGATCGACAAGTTCAGCGAATTCCCGGAAGTGATCGACGCGAACCGCGCCGACCTCGAAGGCAAGACGGTCGTGTCGTTCTGCACCGGCGGCATCCGCTGCGAGAAGGCCGCGATCCACATGAAGGAAATCGGCATCGACAACGTGTACCAGCTCGAAGGCGGGATCCTGAAATACTTCGAGGAAGTCGGCGGCGCGCATTATCACGGCGACTGCTTCGTGTTCGACTACCGCACCGCGCTGAACCCGCAGCTCCAGCCGACCGAGAACGTCACGTGCTTCGCGTGCCGCGCGGTCGTCACGCCGGAAGCGCAACGATCGCCGAGCTACGTGGCCGGCAAGTCGTGCCCGGCCTGCGCGCAGGCAGCCAGCGCCGCGTAACGGCGCGTCGCACCGCGACCCGCGATGAATCCCGGCTATCGCGGCCGCTTCGCGCCGTCGCCCACCGGCCCGCTGCACTTCGGCTCGCTGGTCGGCGCGCTCGCAAGCTGGCTCGACGCCCGCGCGCACGGCGGCACATGGCTCGTCCGCATCGAGGATCTCGACGGCCCGCGCACGGTCCCCGGTGCGGCCGACGACATCCTCGCGACCCTCGCGCATTTCGGCATGACGCCCGACGAACCGCCCGTCTGGCAGAGTACGCGCGATGCGGCCTACACGGCCGCGCTCGAGCGGCTCGTCGCGGCGGGGCTCGTCTATCCGTGCGGCTGCACGCGCAAGGAAATCGCCGATTCGCTGCGCGCCGCCCATGAACGCCATACGACGCTCGCGTATCCGGGTACCTGCCGCACCGGCCTGCACGGCAAGCCCGCGCGCGCATGGCGGCTGCGCGTGCCGGACGGCGACGATGCGGTCGTCACGTTCGACGATCGCTGGCAGCACGCGCAATCGCAGAACCTCGCGACCGAAGTCGGCGATTTCGTGCTGAAACGCGCGGACGGCCAATGGGCGTATCAGCTCGCGGTCGTCGTCGACGATGCCGATGCCGGCATCACGCACGTCGTGCGCGGCGCCGACCTGCTCGATTCGACCGCGCGCCAGATCTACCTGCAGCGCTGCCTCGGCGTGCCGACTCCCGCGTACCTGCACGTGCCGGTCGTCGTCGATGCCAACGGCGAAAAGCTCAGCAAGCAGACGGGCGCGACGGCACTCGAACGCGACGATCCACTGCCGGCGCTGCGGGCCGCGGCCGCGCATCTCGGTCTGGCGGCCGATGGCGATCGGCCGGTCCATACGATCGACGCGTTCTACGCGGCCGCGACCGATGCATGGGCGCGTCGCTTCGGGCCGCGTGCCGGTTGAATCGCTTGCACGACGCCGGCCCATGCCGACGACGCGCCTGTCTCGGTCAGTGCCGAATCCAGCCGCATGAAAGCAAGGCGAAAGCCACGCCCACCGACGACTCGGCATCGAAAGCTCCTCCCCCACGCGGCAAGCAATAGCTCGCACGCGCCCCGCCCCGATCGCCTCGCCCAATGAAAAACGGGCACATGCTCGTCACATGTACCCGCTTGTCCGGCAGCGCTCACGCGCCGCCCCAACCACTCGGCCCGCCTTATGCCGACGGCTTGCGCGGCATCCCGAAGCCGCCGAGCAGCGCGGCGACCTGGCGCTTCGGCCCTTTCTTCTCGGGCTGCTGCGCGGGCTGCGCGTCGTCCGGCTGCTTCGCCGACGCCGACGGCTCGTACGGCTTCAGGAAGAAATCGTCGACCGGCGCTTCGTGGCGGCGATGATGGCCACCGCGCTCGGCGCTGCCCGACGACCGGCGGCCCGAGGCACCGCGATGCTCGTCGCGATCGCGCCGGCCGCCCCGTTCGCCACCGCGCTCACCGCCACGCTCGCCGCCGCGCTCGTCGTGACGATGGCGCGCCGGCTTGTCGAGCTTGAGCGTCTGCATTTCGAGCGGACGCTTGATCAGCTTCTCGATATCGGCGAGCTGCTTGCGCTCGTTCGGGCTGCACAGCGACAGCGCGTCGCCCGTCGCACCCGCGCGGCCGGTACGGCCGATCCGGTGCACGTAGTCTTCCGCGCTGAACGGCAGGTCGAAGTTGATCACGGCCGGCAGCTCGGCGATGTCGAGACCGCGCGCGGCCACGTCGGTCGCGACCAGCGCCTCGATCTCGCCGCGCTTGAACGCGTCGAGCGCCTGCATCCGCTCGATCTGCGTCTTGTCGCCGTGGATCGCCGATGCGACCACGCCGTCGCGCTCGAGATTGCGCGCGAGGCGGCTCGCACCGATCTTGCTGTTGCAGAACACGATCACCTGCTTGAGGCCGCGATCGCGCAGCAACTGCACGACGGCCGCCTGCTTGTCGCCTTCGGCGACGTCGTAGACGATCTGCGTGACGTTCGCGTTCGTCGAGTTGCTGCGCGCGACCTCGATCGTCTGCGGGTTGCGCAGGTAGGTCGACGCGAGCTTCTTGATTTCACCCGAGAAGGTGGCCGAGAACAACAGCGTCTGACGCTCCTTCGGCAGCAGGTTCAGGATGCGCTGCAGATCGGGCAGGAAGCCCATGTCGAGCATCCGGTCGGCTTCGTCGAGCACGAGGATCTGCACCTGGCCGAGGTTCGCCGTCTTCTGCTGCACGTGGTCGAGCAGGCGGCCCGGCGTCGCGATCAGGATCTCGACGCCGCGGCGCAGTTCGGCCGATTGCGGGTTCATGTCGACGCCGCCGAACACCACCGCGCTGCGCAGCGGCGTGTGCTTCGCATACGCGTGCACGTTCGCGGCGACCTGGTCGGCGAGTTCGCGGGTCGGCGTGAGGATCAGCGCACGCACCGGGTGGCGCGCCGGTGACGCGCTCGTGTTGGCCTGCGGCAGCAGACGCTGGATGATCGGCAGCGAGAAGCTCGCGGTCTTGCCGGTGCCCGTTTGCGCGGCGCCCATGACGTCGCGGCCGGCGAGCACGACCGGAATGGCCTGCGCCTGGATCGGCGTCGGCGTCGTATAGCCCTGCTCCGCAATGGCTTTCAGGATATCGGCGGCAAGGCCGAATTGATCGAAGGTTGCGTCGACGGGCTTGGCGACAGAATCGGACATGGTGGCGTTTCGCTCAAAAGGCGCGGCGGGGACATCGTGCGTCAGGCCAGCCGGGCCTGCGCTCATCACAATTCGGAAATAGACGGAGCCGCGGCGCGCCGCGCGGCGCCGCTCTGGCGCTTGGGACCGGTTCAATGCGAACGCTGGACGCCAGGCCGTGCGGACTCCGTTCGGCGCGAATGCCGGCGGAAAGGGCCGTATTGTAGCACCGTGCGGGCATCTGTCCGTGACAAGCCGCGAACGGCCGTGGCGGCGGTTCGCGCGGCGGGGCCGCCCAGGCCCGCCCAAGGCCCGCGCGGGCGAACGGCTGGCCGATCGGGTTATCCGACTCGGCCGGCACACGATATTAGGGGTTCGATCTCTAAGCGTCGTATCGACAGGTGCGCCGCCAGCCCGACAGCCGGTCAACACGGGTGGCGAATACGCTCCGCGATCGTGCCCGCCGGTCAGCCCTTCTTCTTTTTCTTCTCGACCTGCACGCAGTCGCCCAGCAGCGGCGGCGACTTCGGGTCGGCGATCTCGTCGCGCAGCGTCGCTTCCTTGCCCTTCGTCCACCACGTATAGCGGCCTGCCTGATAGCGCGCGCCGGACGCCGACACCGTATCGACGAACAGCATCTGCTTGCCGTCGACCGGCACGAGCGCGAAGCTCTGGCCGTTGCCCGCGAGCCAGTACGACACGCGCACCGGCTGCTTGTGGTTCGCGCACTGGTAGACGGTTTGCTGGCGCGCGTCGGCGTCGATCTCTTCGACGGTCAGTTGCGCGGCATGCGCGACGGAAACGGCGGTGCCGGCGAGCGCAAGCGCAGCGAAGGTTTGGCGAATCATGCAGGTCCTCTCACGAGACGGGTGGAAACGCGCCCTCGCGGGGCGCGCGGTTATTGTTTATCGGGGTGGCGGGTTAGCACGCCGGTTGCCGGAATCAGGGATCGATCACGTCCGCGCACGCATCGGTCGGCGCGGCGGCGACATGGCCGACGAGCGGCACGATCTTGAGCCCGGCCGACGCCACGCGGCACGGCGCGGCCGCAAGGCCGCAGCCCGCGAGACTCGCGACGAGCGCCAGCGCGACGCCCAGCTTTCCGATACGCAACCATCTCGACGCCATCGTCCTCTCCTCGTTCCGTCAGCGCGCCGACACGGGCCGGACGGCCGCGGCCGCGCGCTTCGCGCGTTCGCGGGCTTCGTCGACGGTCGCGCCGGTCGCCAGCGCGACGCCCATGCGTCGCTTCGCAAAACTTTCCGGCTTGCCGAACAGGCGCAGGTCCGCGCCCGGCACCGCGAGCGCGTCGCGCACGCCTTCGAACGCGATCCCGCGCTCGTCGAGCCCGCCGTAGATCACCGCCGACGCAGCCGGCGTGCCGAGCGCCGGATCCACCGGCAGCCCGAGAATCGCCCGCGCGTGCAGCTCGAATTCCGACTGGCGCTGCGAGGCGAGCGTGACGAGGCCCGTATCGTGCGGCCGCGGGCTCACCTCGGAGAACCAGACGTCGTCGCCGCGCACGAACAGCTCGACGCCGAACATCCCGCGCCCGCCGAGCGCCTCGGTCACCTTGTGCGCGATCTCGCGCGACTTCGCGAGCGCTGCCGCGCGCATCGGCTGCGGCTGCCACGATTCGACATAGTCGCCCGCCACCTGCACGTGGCCGACCGGCTCGCAGAAGTAGGTACGCGTGTCGAGCGTCGCGGGGTCGATCGCGCGCACGGTCAGCTGCGTGATCTCGTAGTCGAAATCGACGAAGCCCTCGACGATCACGCGGCCGTGGTTCACGCGCCCGCCCGCCATCGCATGGTCCCACGCGGGTTTCACGTCGGCGTCGGTCTTCACGACCGACTGCCCCTTGCCCGACGACGACATCACGGGCTTCACGACGCACGGCATGCCGATCTTCGCGACGGCCGCGCTGAAGGCTTCGAACGAATCGGCGAACGCATACGGCGACGTCGGCAGGCCGAGTTCCTCGGCCGCGAGCCGGCGGATCCCTTCGCGATTCATCGTGAGCTGCGTCGCGCGCGCGGTCGGGATCACCTCGGCGAGGCCGGCCGCCTCGATCGCCGCGAGCGCGTCGGTGGCGATCGCCTCGATCTCGGGCACGATCAAATGCGGGCGCTCGGCCTCGACGATCGCCCGCAGCGCGGCCGGGTCCGTCATGTCGATCACGTGCGCGCGATGGGCGACCTGGTGGCCCGGCGCATCCTGATAACGATCGACCGCGACGACTTCGACGCCGAGGCGCTGCAACGCGATGATGACTTCCTTGCCGAGTTCGCCGGCGCCGAGCAGCATGACGCGCGTGGCCGAGGGTGAAAGCGGCGTACCGAGCCGCTGACCGATCTGCATGTGATTTCCCGCTGGTTCTGTTGGAGGACGAAAACGGCTTCGATGTTAACACGGGCATCCGGGCCGGTTTGGGCGGTTTGGTCGCGCCCACGCCGCGCCGCGCGATCCCGTGGGCGGGCTGCGAACGTTTTCACGCGCGAAGTGTCGGCTCGCCTGCCGCGGGGCGGGTGCGTTACTCTTACGCCTTGATCAGAATCCGAAGAGGAACGAGGCTCATGTCCCACCTGTCCGCGGCCGCACGCGCACGCACCGGCCTGCTTCGCCCGTTGCGCGCGCCGCTTTGCGCGCTGACGCTTGCCACGCTTCTCGCCGCCTGCGCGATGCCGACCCATCCCGATTCCGCCGCCCCCGCGCCCGACCCGTACAACCCGGCCGCCGTCCAGCTGCTCGACGACACCAGTTGGGAGCTCACCAGCTGGGTGAACGCCGACGGCACGCCACGCGCGATCCCGCACGGCGACAACGGCGAACCGATCAAGCTCGCGCTGTCGACCGATTCGGGCATCCGGCGCGCGAGCGGGTTCTCCGGCTGCAACCGCTACATGGGCACCTACGCGATCAAGAACGGCGTGCTGAGCTTCGGCCCGCTCGCCGGCACGCGGATGGCCTGCCCGAACACGCTCGGCGGCCAGCTCGAAGCCGCCTACCTCGATGCGCTCGCCCACGTCGAGAAGACCGGCGTGCAGATGCGTGCGCCCCAGCAATTGCAGATCGTGACCCAGGCCGGCGCAACGCTGACGTTCACGCACCGGAGCCCCTGATGTACGGCGCGCGCGAAGGCCGACCGACCGCCTTCGCGTGGCGCGCCACGCGCACGCGCCAGCCGCGTGCGTCGCGCAGCGTGAATCGGAATCACGCCGCGTTAGAGTCTTGTTCGCCGGCCGGTTAAACTCGGCGGGTCGCGCCCCGCGCGCCCCGCCCCACTCCTGTTTCAAAGCATGCACACGGTTGTCTTCGGCTGGTTCGGCATCTCCGCCGTCTGGTTCCTCCTTCTCTTCTGGCGTCTCGTGCAGGCGATGCTGCCCGGTGGCGGCGGACTCGCCGGTCGCGGCTCGATTCGCCTGTGGCTCGGCTTCGCCGCGGTATTCGTCGCAAGTTGCACGCTGACGAGCCCGCTGTCGGGCCCCGACACGAACGCGCTCGGTCATGCGTTCTCGGCCGGCTTCGCCCACGTGCTCGGCCCGGTCGGCACGCCGGTCGCGATGGTCGTGCTGTTCTTCGCCGGCCTGCCGTGGCTGACCGGCATCGGCTGGCGGCAGTTCGCCGCATGGGTCGACACGTCGTTCGGCGTCAAGCTGTCGCGCGACGGCGGCGACGACGACGCGCGCGGAATCGCCGACCTGCCGCGCAGCGCGCTGCATCGCGACGACGACGTCGTGCAACCGACCACCGCGCACACCGTCAACTCGATGGCGCCGCGCCAGAACGGCCGGTATTCGCGCCCGACATTGTGGAAACCCGATCCGCAGGCACGACCGAAGCCGCGCAGCAAGACGCCCCCGCGCCCCCTTGCGGAACCCGTCGCGCCGTCGCGCTGGCCGGGAT
>NZ_JACCQA010000063.1:0-23206 GCF_015712215.1 Burkholderia sp. 9779_493 | reverse complement strand
CGTTCTTTGCCAGATCGATACCAACGGTCGTAACCTTCATGATGGGCGTTCCCTCTGGTTAAGTGGTGGCTGACACTTCCACTTTGGCACATCGATGCCGTGCCGGGCGGGGGCGTCCATTCCATTATACATGGTGATTCCATGTCGCGTGCACATGTCAAAATTTTCAACGGTGTGCACAAGAAGGAAGCGACTTCTCTCGCTCAACGGTCCCGAGCCTACCAACTTCTTTCCAAGCTTACTTATGAGACGTTTGCGGACCTGCTCAGTATCTATCAATTCGCGGAGACGGCTGAGTTGTCCGATACCATGATTGAAGGGTTTGCTTCGGTTGAACTCGTCGAGTTCATCGCGCAAATACGGTTGAAGCACCTGGGCTCGGTGTTTGACTTGGCAGAAGTAAAAAAAGCGCGTCGCTTTGTCGTAAATGATGATGTCTGCGTCGTACTTGGCGTCTTCGTCCTTGAATTCGGGCCAAGCGATAAAGCGCGCGCTGTCGAGCCGGTCCTGGATATATTGGAGAATGTAGTCACGTTCAAACCAGTGCCCGATGGGCGAGCCGATTTCGCTGAATTGTGACTGTCCGTAGCGTTGCACCGTAAATTTTAAGTTTAAGTTGTGAATGTGCAGGTGCCGAGGGTCGTCCGATTGAGTAATAAACTGGTCGCCGGCAGGTTGCGCGGCAGATTCAGCCAATAGCGCATCTACTTCGACACTGCCGAATCCTGCTTGCCGTAAGTGCTCTCGCGAAATTGAAGCCAGTGGACGGTCTTCCAAGACAACGTGCGAGAAGTCACCAACGTCCCATCGACCCGCAAGGGGATGCAACCAGACAAAGCACAGTAGCTCAGCGCGCGCCCGCAGTTTCGGTACAGCAGTGCCGTTTTTTGTCCGCAGGAGTTTGGGGACGTAGCGCCGGTGCAAGCATAGGAATTTATCAAGGATGGAATCGACCCAAGCCTGAAAGAGCTCAGCCTCTCTTGCTGGTCTGTCGGATTGGTGAAGGCTGCGCGACACAATCAGGGCATTATGAGCGTCCGCCATGTTGCTCTGCTGCGCCCAGTACAGCGAGAACCAACGCATCTTGCGCGCGGCATGCAACCGAGCAGGAATGACGTAATGCATGGCGCGACCAGCATTACTGGCCCCTTCGAACATACCGGCCATCAAGTGCACAGCAACCTCACATTTGGCGTAGAGCGCCAGGAGCGAGGCTTGAGCCGGCCCGGATAATTCACTCCATCGAATGTTCGCTTTAGCCAGGTCTTCCTTGGCTAGCCCGAGGTATGCATCAACCGCGATGACTGTATTGGGTCCCATTGGCTCACGAGAGCCATTCGGTCCACGTGTAAAGGCGCCAATCCCTACATCAAGAACGGCGATGCCTAGACTTGGACGGGACCGCCCGCGAAAGACATGCCGCAAGACGCTCTCTTGCAAGAAAACGATTGAATCACCCAACGGTGACGGCACGTGTTTGAGCACATCATCACGTGAACATTTCCACGGTGAATATAAGAGCGAATACGCGGTGCGTCGCGCATCGGCGGCTAAACCTTCCAAACCTTCGGACAGGTGTTCAAGCCAGTGAGCCGACGCGGTGCCATCGGTGCCGAGGCCATGGTTCATGTTTTGTCGTTGTCTGCGTAAGTCGATTGCGCGTGGGCCCGGCATGCGGGTGCTGTTTGATGCCCGAGCTCGCTGCCGTTTGTCGGCTGTCGAGCGAACATGTGGGCCGCCGCTCTGTCTTATAGAGACTCGCAACCAGCAGTCGTTATGAACGAACCGCATCGACTGCTGCACTGGAGGTAGCTGCGAACAGATTCCGCTTGGACTAGGTGTTCATCAATGCGCTGGATTCGTGACGAACCGACGTCGTAACGAAATCACTGGTTACCTGGTTCTGTTTCGCCCGGCGGCTGGTTGGCCGGCAGATTGTCTTGCCAGGCGGCATAGGTAATCGTCGTTCCTCGGAGTCTCCATGAATTGCGCCCATTGTCCGTTCTGCCCAGGACCGTGGCGGACGCTGCGCTGGGGCTGACGAAGTTCACATCCTGCGTGAAGACCAGATGGGAGCCATCCGACGACAGTTGTAGGGAACCAAAATTTTGCAGACTTTCTCGCAACTGTTGATATGAATGTGGCTGCCCCGACCACTCCAACCGCGCATGCGACTGCGCGAGAACGGTAAATGAGCTGGGACTTTTCCGCGCCACTGCAGTGAGGCCGTGCTTGGCACTTTCGAGCTCGAAGTAGATGCCGTCGCTACCCGATGAGAGCTCGGCTAGCAACTCCTTGGCAACTTCTGACTTGCTCTTGCGGTCTTCCAGGCGCCAGTGTGTCTCGAACACTTTCATAACCGAATTCTGCTGCGTTTGCATGACGTCAACAGTCCACTCCGGATGTTGCAGCACCTGCGTTGTCAGGGCGAAGCCGGAAACGCCGCCTTTGGTGAAATACGAATTTTTCTTCCAGGAGAACTCGCGGTTGCTCGCGGAGCTATTTTTCTTACGGCTCAGCAACACGAGGTTACCAAGTCGATGGACCCAGCTTTGATAGATTTTCGTGTCGGGAACCCACGTTGCCCATTGGCTGTTCGGAGCGGGCTGTTGCGGCATCACATGCTCAACCGAGACAACGTCATGCTCGTACACAGCGGAGCCATCGGACAAAAGACGGTCCAGGCGCAAAAGCAGTAGCGCCACTGCACGCGCGGAGTGCGTGTCGTACAGCGGGCCATTCAACACCGAATAGGTGTCGTATTGTTCGTTCGGAGAGAGCTGCAACGGTGACGCCTCGGCGAACAGATGCTGGTCGTTTTCGATGGCGCCCGTTAGTGCAGAGAAGCGTTCAATGCGGCCATTGACCCCAACTTTTCGTGCGAGCATCGAATACGCAAGGCGTTCGAGGTCGCGAAAGAATGCCAGTATCAGCGTCGGCTGCTCTGAATGCCGTACGTAAAATGCCAGAGCAGGCGGCAACCAGTCCTTGAATTCCAGTTTGTTAAGCCAACGCAGGTGTTCGTTCACGAGTTCTGCGTGCATCGTACTGGCATAGTCGGCGTCGCTGAGTGCGGCAAGCGCTCGTGCCATCGGCAGTAGTACGGTGTCGACAAACGTCTGCGGCTTGGTTGCCTGTGTAACGTGTTCCTTGAACTCCTTCAGCAAGGTCCCTTGCGGTTTGGCTTTGCGATACACCATGCGGATATGACTGAATAGGTCGCCGAACTCGTCACGTCCCAGGTCCTCCTCGGCGTCTTCCCATTTTTCCGTGTACGCCTCACGCAGGCCTGATTCGACTCCCCCAATGATTTCCGCCTTCAAAATGTCCGTAGCGCTCAAATCGAGGCCGCGGCTGTTGAGAACACCAAAAATGCGATACGCGGAATCGAGGTCGGGAGTCGCTACGGTGACGAGATAGCAACGGGTGATGACGAACTGGACGAGCCTTATCAGCTCAGACTCTTTCAGTTCCGCCAGTCCGTGCATAAAAACCTGAGCGTTTGCTCGCAAGCGTTCCTGCGCGCTGGGCAGTGTTGAATTGAGTTCAATGAGTTTGGCAAGGCCATCCTCGTGTTGGACGTATTGACGGAAAAAGTCTCTGTCTCGCTCGCGCAACGACAGACGGTAGCTGGCTTCAGTGGCCGAGACAACGTCGCCGTGCTCGTAAATACGTTTCGTGATACCCGCCTGCACCGCACGGTCGCTAATCGTGGCCCTGATGGCTGAAAGAAGGAGCGTCAGTGTCGTCAAGCGCTGCTGGCCATCGACTACTGTGGCGTCAGGCGACGTTTCGCTCTTTATGAGTACGATGCTGCCAAGAAAATACGGCACACCATCTCCGAGTTGCTCCGGGGACGCTTCGAGCGCACTCAGCAAATCGTCCAAGAGCTCCTGCGCCTGGTCATTCCCCCAGGAATAGGGGCGTTGATAACCTGGAATGGTGAAGACGTACTCATCGCTGAAAATCTTCTGCAGCGTTTGTTCTTTTGCTGTGAGCGTGTGTGGCACGTGAAATCCCCGGCAGATAATTTGAAGTGTCTTGAGATTGACAATATACCGACTTTCTCATAATCGTAGCTGGCATTGCACTCCGATGACGATGCATCGAGCGTGCGCTGATATGCAGCGTTACAAGACCGCTCCGTGTGGACGTCGGACCGAGCCTGATGTCGAAGCAGGGTTTGACTCGAAGTGTGGTCAGAATCCACAACATCCTCATTCAATCTGTATCTGCTCACTATTGCAGATACTCGTCTCTATGAGGTCGCCCGGCCTGAGGGCACTCAGGCCGGCTTCTTGCGTCCTGGCTTGCTAGCCCGCTGCCGGGGGGACGCGGTTCGAGTCAACATGAGTGGATTGATGGTGGGGATGGGAGCAATCGTCTCCAGCCACGTTTCGCGCCCGAGGGCTCGAACGACCAGGATAAGTGTACGCAGCGACGAGCCGCTTCCACTCTCGAGATTCCGCAGAGTGCGAACGCTGATACCCGCCCTCTTGGCAAGCGTGGCTTGGTCCAGATTCCGGTGTACCCGGAGCGTCTTCAATCGCTCCCCTAGCTCCACTTCAATCTCGGCCGAAGTTAGATGCCGTTGGGTATTGTTCGTCGTATTCACACCTTGCCCTTACCGTTGTAAGGCCCCCAAACAACCGGCAATATTCTTCCTCTTAACACCAAAAATCGTCGCTAAGAGGCAGGTTGTTGCCGGTTGTAGCGAAGCGCTGGGTCAATGCTGAGCCAGAGAGACAATCTCTCATATGATTCGGATTACAAAGCGATTGGGAAATGGCCTCTCTGAAAGCTAGCGTCCGTCTGCACTGTGCACTTCGGCAAGCCATTCTTCAATACGCCGTTGGGACTCAGGCGAACCAATTCCTTGCCGACGGTCAAGCAAGACAAGGTGCGGCTCCAGCCTGAGCACATCGGTGTTCAGGTGATATGCCCCGTATACAGAGTCGTCAATCGCCAGCCAGTTCTTCAAGCGATGCGCGAACACGTATGAGCGAATGATGTAGGTCCGCGCCGAGCCATCCTGCAAATATCCGAAGCGGGGCTTTATATCCAGGGTTGTACCTACCACCCGATTCGCGAGCTGCGGCGGTAGGTACGAAACAACTTTGTCGAAAGGCAGAGTGTCGAGCCAAGACGTTGTCAGGACAATTTCGACACTAGGGTATGGATTGAGCAGGCGCTCCAACTGCGGGACAAATTCAAACAGCGGATTCCCTGTATCGAGAGAGACCTGGCCGCTTGCATCGAGCAATGCATGACCACGGTGCAGTGTTCCGTCGAAGTCGACAAACAGGGTTGGCGTCGGGTTGTCGAGAACCAGTGCAGGCACTTTGGACTCGTTGCTCATGGCATCGCTCTCCTATAAGCACTGCCCCTTTCGGAGCAGACTTCTTCGATTTGCATTTCATGCCCACCGGCGATGCATATACTCTGATGCAAGGACGTACATGCCATCCGCCGCGCGCTATGCCGCCGGGTGGTGAGGGCCGCCCCGTCACGGATGACGGGCTTCGGTGATGTCGTAGTTGCCGCTCGCGCTGACGGGGTACCAACCGCCAGGGCGCGAGGGAAATCGAGCACTGGGGGGGTGCCTTGAGAAGCTCGACGCGCTGGCGAAGATAGAGGCGCGAGGCAAATGTCTGTCGGGCGACGCCGGCTCCATACCGTAGCAGTGTGGGTGGCGGCTGAGTGAAGGCGCATCCCGGACAACCATGTCTGGGAGGGCTGGGCTCAGCCTCACCACCCGTAGCTAGGCTGTGACGGTGTTCACCTGCTTTTCTGGCTGAACCCTGTAGGTAGGCAAGAGGACATTGAAACCTTTGTCGGTTCAGCCAGGCATCGTAGATGCGCCGATGAAAACGCCCTATCGCTGAATTTGAGTATTCCAATGTATCCCGAGCCAAGGTCGTGCACGCCATGTTCACCTCTCGCAAGCAGTGCGGTTTCATCGAAAGTGAGAAGTTTCAAAAACGATGAAACCGCGTGATACCGGAAAGTTGCGGTCAAGTTTGCGATGCTGCAGGCACAAACAGGTCGTGCCCGGCCCTCGCACCGATAACTGCCAGCCGGCCGATGTCGGCGATACGAATCAGTGCGCCCCGCATGGCGCCGTCGGGAAGCTGTTTCGCACCGACCAGTTCGATGCCTGGCAGCAAGCGTGATAGCGCCGACGACCTCGTGTCCATGGCACGTGCGAGGTCAGCCAGCGGAACATAGGCTTGCCGGAACTCCAGCAACTGCTGCGGTAGCACGACGCGACAAGGCTGGCCACGTCGTTGAATCAGTTCAGATGCCAGCAGCCCTTCGTCTACCCAGTTCTGGATAGACTCCCATTTCCATCCTGTCGCTTTGGCGAGCTGCTGAATCGACATGCCCGCTTCGAGCAACGGTGTGCCGAAGTACTGCGATACATCCGCCCTCAGGAAGGACGTTTCGCCCAGCGTCCGGCCACGCGCGACGGCTCTCACCTTGCCCTCTGCGATGGCCTGCATCAGCGATTCGATAGCCCTTTGGTCACCCATGCGCCGGCTGGTCAGCTGCGCCCATGTGAGCGTCGAATCATCAGCCACCGCAGCGGGTTTGGCCCACTGTTCAACACGCTCATACAAATCGAGGATGGACTGGCGCTCGACCGGACCGCCCTTCATCAGGTCTTCGCGCCAGCGGACGTCTGACCGGATTGCGCCAGCAGTTTTCATGCGTTCGAGCACGCTGGGTGTCACGCCCGCCAGTTCGCAGGCAACGACGTCGGAAACCCACCCGGCGCGCTGTTGCTGGATGCGCCCGACCTCAGTGCACGGAACTTCGAACAGCTGGCCACGCGTTCCAGTGCGTCGGGCACGGTGCTCGCACTCACCTGCGAGAATAGAGTCATGCAGACGTGAGACGCTGACACCGATAGCCTTTGCAACGTCCGGCGCGCGCATGTACCCGGTTGCATCCTCGGCCATTTCTTTGGCCGAATCCAGGCCCAGCACACAATCGGATTTCCGGGCTGCGACGTCGATGATGATTTGAAGCATAGGGTCGAGCGTCGTGCCCTGGCAGAGCTTGCGCAGGCTGATGTACCAGTCGCCGAGCAACGTGTTCAGCGTGCGGGCATTTTTGCGACCGGCGGTAATGCGCTGCTCGACGTGATTGCGGAAACCCGTTGGCCAGTCGGCCTGCAAGGCTTCGAGCGGCGAGAGAAATTCGACCGCTTCAATGACGCGGTTCGGCAATGCCGCGCCACGCGGCAACCCCGGGCGCGTCGGGTCCGCATACTGGCAGAGCGTGCGGATGACCTTCGCCAGCATATTGATTTCCACGCCGTGCAGAGCCGGCTTCATGCTGCCAGACTGCTGCCCGTTGCTCGCAATCAGCGTCGAAAGCCACTGCTGCGCCCGGGTCGCCGGCACACGTGGCAGGCTACTCAGGTCATGACCGCACGAGCACAATCCAATGTAGAGGCGCTCCGGCGACAGGTGCTTCCCGCAGGCGCTGCACTGGTCGACCAGCAGGATTCGATGTTGCGGACATGCCGTGACGTAGGCGTGTTCCCAATGGTGTCGCAGGTAGGGTGATTCAGCCAGACACGCAGGACACACGGCGTCAGATTGCGCACGGTGCAGGCGCCCCCAGCCCCTACAGAGCTCCTCCTGCTGAGAGGTATGCTCGGCCCATGCTGGTTCCAGGCCGAGGTTACGGGACACGTCGTCCGTGCGAGTCAGCAACGCACGGCGGTTGCGCTCGACACCCGCCGAACTCGCGAGGTCACGCCAGCTGAAAAGTGCATTGTCTGCGGCAAGGCGTCGGTAGTAGCCCATCCCGGACTCGTCGTCCTTGGGCGCGTAGGTAAGAACGAGGCTCATTGTTTATCTCCTGATTTTTTCCGAACTGGTACGGATGCCGAATTACTGGTCAGGACATGAACGTATGCCTGTTTCAGCGCAGCAGGCTCCACGCCCGCGCCGTCGATGCCAGAATCCTGGAAAGCCAGTCGGTGCGGTGACCCCGCGTGGCTGACGTATTCATTCGCCCGCTGGCAGTCAGCGTATGTAATGGCGCGTGGTGCTTCGTTCGCCATCGAACTCGCCAGCTCGCGCATGAAGTCAGCGAGCACCCCTATCAGCCCGCCGGTGAGCAGATAGCTTTGCTGTGTGAGCACTTGGGCGGACACGTCGATGGGATAGCCCGCTGCGGAGAACAGGCGAGCGTAACCGGCGACGCACGAGACATAGGCAGTCATCTGGCCAGTGTCGGTTGCGTCATACGGCAGAAAGTTGCGCGCAGGACAAGCGCGGCTACGCAGCTGTTCGTTTGCCGAAAAAAGCCGCTCGAGTCGCGGAATACCGAAGAGAATCAGCGTCATGCCGAGCGTGTCTGAAAGAGTCTTGAGCCAGTCGCTCGCTGCGCGCGGAGGCACCCGTGACCCTTCATCAACAAGGTGAGAAATCTCGTCGAAAATCACGACGCGTGTTCCGGCCAGGCGCAGTTGCACCACCATCAGGTCGAACATCGCGCCAGCCGTCATGCTGCGTGGAACTTGGATGCCTAACGCACCCAGTACACTTTTGGGAAGCAGTTTGGTCGTGGCGGATGGGGGCACGTTAACAACCAATACGGGCACAAGGCGCCGTCCGTCGATACGGTCGGCGGGGTAGTCACGGGACAGGCTGGTGATGAGCGAGGACTTACCAGCACGGCTCGGACCAGGAACGCGAACGATTTTGGGCGCAAAGCCGGCGAGGGCATCATCAATGCGCCGTTTGAGGGCAGTGAGGTGTTCCACGAACATTGGATGCGGAACCTCACAGGTCTCAATGTCTTTGCGCAGTTGTTGGGCTGGCGTCACAGTAGCTTCACTCCGGTGTTTCTATTCACGATGTTCATTAAAGGCGCGTCGTCGTACGAAATGGCGTCGGGCCGAGGGGCTTCCGCCGGCAGCGACGGATTGGTCGAAGATGCAGGTCCAAACGGCGCTGCCGCAGAAAGCGGTCGGTCGATAGCCCGCTGGACGGCTGAGTTGTCTTTGGCGCGGCGAACGGTTTCCTTGTTTTCCTCGCGCTTGCCGCGGGTTTTGCGCTTGCCGGCTGTCCCGTTTCGGGTGACTGCCTCGTCCATGTCGCGCTGGAATTGCATCTTTTCATCGGGAACTGTCCAGTCATCCAAGCCCGCATCGAATCGGGCTTTGGCCTCTGTAAAAGTCCATGCCGGCGTGTCCGGGCGGACGTGTTCGTGCGTCAGAGTGACGAGCGGAAGGTCATCTCCCTCGTACACGTATGCTTGGCGGAAATCGTCGGGGTTGTAGACTACGTGTAGCTGCGCGTGGTCGCCGTACCTGGCTAGCAAATAGGACATGGCCTCGCCGCGGTACCTGAATCCATGCTCAAGCGTGATGCCAGTTTTGGCGCTCAACACGCAAGGTTTGTGTTCGAAGAGTGCTGCCATCCATTCACGACGCGGCGGCGGCATGGTGATGGGATGCTCCATTTCTTCGGTCTGGTAAGTCAGACGCTCATGCGGCGTCTTTCCCTTGACCGAATCAACCAGCAATTCGTCCCAACGCAGCCGGTCGAGCGGGCTGTTGACCCAATCCTCATAGAGCCACCTGACAATCCATTTCTCTAACGCGTCGACGGTCATCAACTCGTCGCCCCGTGCCTCGGGGTCGCGCATGCCATCCTTTCCTTCGAAGCGCGTGCAGCCTGGGAGAAGCTGCAGTGCCTCCTTGAGTGCCCTGTTCAGGCGCTCGATGAATGGCTTGCCTTGAGCTTCCTTTGCTTTGCAATGCTTGACGTCCATAGCGAGCCGCTCAAGGCGGACGATTCGTCCGCCTTTGGTCTCTGGGCCATTATCAAAAATGACCTGTGCGGGCGTGCCATAAATGTTCAGCGCATGAGCAATGCCAAGCTCCTTGAAGCGGGCTGCCTTGGCCGGTGTCAGATACATTTCCAGGCACAACAGCGAATCCATCTCGCGCGGTGAGCCGATGACGAGATGCCATCCGACCGGATACCCAGTGCAAGCATCAATTGCGAGCACCAGATAGATGGTCCGGGCGATTCCGTGGGGCGTGCGTACAACGAATGGCAGGTGAAGAGCATCCTGCTCAATTCTGGCGAACGGGAACGCTGCACGTATACGTTTCTTCGCGAACGACTTGCCAGCGACCCGATTGAGCGGGTCCATCCGGTCGTATTCGGCATCGACGGTCAGGTCATGAATCCTGGCGCACACAAACTTGCGGCTGATGGCGTGCTTGGCACAATGCAGGCCAAGACGACGAGCCTCGCGGTTGATGTATCTCGTTAGGTCGAGGACCGTCCACTTCGATTCCGTAACCAAGAAATGGTCCTGGATGACCTCTTTGACGAATTCGACAAGGTCCTTTGAATACCTTGGCGTTGAATTGCCTTTATTTTTGTCACCCTTGAGAACCGGTAGACCGAGAAGTTGATTCTCGTGAGCCCGGTACAGGGTTGCGCGCGACGGAAACGGACAGACAAGTGGATTGTCTCCGTTTTCCATCTGATAGATTTCACAGGCCAGAGGTATCGCTGCGTTAAACGACAAACCTCGTTGCTTCCGGATGGCATCAATACGCCGCAGAGTGTCGTTCAGCAGGCGGACCTTACTGTGCAATTCCGGATTGTCGTACTGGGCGGCAATGCTGACGCGCGGCATCCCCTTTCGATGCAGGACCAGACTGCCTTCCGAAATCCGGGCGCGGATGTCGTCGTAGTCGACATAGTGGGCCTGTCGTTTCTCGGCATCGAATAGCTGGATGGAGCCAGCATGCAGACGACTATCCAGCACCTCGAAGTAGCTGTCTGGTTTGCCGGGCACTACCACTTTGTCTCCAGCACGCAGGTCGGACATCATGGCCGCAGCTCCTCAATCAGACAGAGGTGGCCCAGGTCGCCATACGCGGCCGACAGTTTGAGCGTGGCGCAAATATGGTGATGCGCGAGGTCGGCCTTCAGCACGCCCGTGGCGAGCAGCGGAGGAATCAGGCCCGTCGGAATTTGGAGGTCGGCGCACAGCGCGCGCTGCAGCACCGGGCCCGATTCGCAATAGCTTTCGACCAGGTCGATGATGTCTGGCGTCAGGTATTCGCGGGCGCGCGCTATCGCAGGTTTCAACAGTTGCGCGTTGACGATGACCGGGTGCCGCTCATCTGCGGGCACGACTACCGTGGATAGCGGATAACAGTACGCCGCCATGATTTCCCCGGCCCGCTCGACCTTGGCCCAGTACCGGTCATCACCCTCGAAGCCCTGGACTTTGACCTCGTACGCGCGCTGCAGGCCATCGACCTGAACGGTCGCGAAGTCTGGCGTGTACTCCACATCCCCGGCGCGACTACCACGCATCTTGCGTGCTTTGGATACGTCCTCACGCGTGAACAGCAGCCGCTCTCCGACCAGGTCGACGGTAAACGGTTGCTGCTTGAACGAACGTACGCGTGGGTCGACGCTCAGCACGTGCGCGACAAGGCGTTCCGCGTCGGATTCGACGGTGATGTGGCCGTCGGCCTTTTCGGCGTAGGTGCCGATGCGGGCTTTGCCATACGTCCGGGCTGTAAGTCGGACGCCGGCGTTTGCTGTACTCCGGCGGCTACGGACGCCATAGGACGGTGCGCTTCTCACTTCGCACCTCCGTCCGGAGTCTGTAGGCGGCCGCACGTCTGGCTGGCCGCCCCGAGTGCAGTTGCGGCCCGACGGGCCGGCAAACTGGCTTGTAAAGTTATTGTCAACATTCTGTCCTCGCAAAAAATGGCTTGTTGAGGACGTGTAGTGCTGCTGTTTTTGAGTCGGTCGTATACGACCGAAAATACACGTGAGAGAATCCCGGCACGAGAAAAGCAGAGGCTCGAACAAGGCCGAGGGGGGAACGATGGAAGGACTGCCGCACAAGCGTGGTCGGCTGCCGGCTGAGCCGTACGGTCAGTGGGAAGAAGAAGCGAAGGGGCTGATTGAGGAAGAGATGATGCGGCGCGGCATCCGGTACAAACAGCTTTCGCGGATGCTCGAGGAGATGGGAATCGACGAGTCGCCTGACCAGATAAACCGCAAGGTGAATCGCAAACGGTTCTCGGCGGCCTTCCTGGTAGCCTGTTTGAGTGCCATGGGCGTGGAGACCATTGCACTTCGCCAATTCAAACGGGGCCAGAATGACGGCGCGTAGGTGACGGGCTTTCCTCGTCGCAGAATTCGCTCGTAGCCTGACCAGTTTCATCGCCTGCTCCCACCCTACCCTCTCATAAAAAGGGGGCCTGACCTGGCGGGCGGTCAACACTACGAATATAGGCGCATTCCTGGTACTGCGTGCCGGCATTGCGCTGGCGTGGGTTTACCACGGTAGGCAATCGTCAGGAGCTTTTCAAGCTGGTGGGACTCTCGAGCCAGCGGTCATATCAATAGTTCCCTGGCGGGTGCGCTCGTCAGATTTCATAGGGTAGCGATTGGGCGGAGCTGTCCCTTTCGCCTACGCCAGGCTGCAAGCAAGAAGCGCCTCCCTGACGACCTGCACATGCGTAAAATGGCGGGCTGGCGAAAAAGAATGGTGTTTTTACGTGAACTACGACGACTTGACGCGGGAAGAGTTGATTGCGGTGCTACAGAGGCGCGACGCCCTGGCGCGCTATGGTCTGCGCTGGGAGCGCGACAGTATCCCGCAAGATAAGTCGCTCAATCGCGATTTTGTCGGCTTCGAGCTTAACGAAGAGCTGTCTGTAGGCAACGGGCCCTGGACCAATCTTGTGGTGGAGGGGGATAACTTTGACGCGCTGCGCCACCTAGTCACAACTCACGCCGGCCAGGTCAAACTTATCTACATTGACCCTCCGTACAATACGGGCCGAAAGGATTTTGTCTACAACGACAGCTATTTTGACGCCTCCAATAGATACAGGCATTCCACTTGGCTGGAGTTTATGTATCAACGGCTGACGTTGGCCAAAAATCTATTGGCAGAGGACGGTGTTATATTCGTTTCAATTGACGACAATGAATTGTTCAACTTGGGACTGTTAATGAGCCAAGTGTTTGGGGAACAAAATTTTGTCGCTAACGTCATCTGGCAGAAGGTTTATTCGCCCAAGAACACAGCCATCCATTTCTCTGATGACCACGAGTATGTGCTTGTCTACGCGGCTAACCGTGACCGCTGGCGGCCTAATTCTCTGCCGCGTTCGGCAGCTCAGGATAAAGCCTATAAGAACCCAGATAACGACCCGCGCGGTCCGTGGAAGCCCGGTGACCTAACCGCTCGTAACTACTACGGTGAAGGCCGTTATCCAATCACCTGCCCATCCGGACGGGTCATTGATGGACCGCCGGCGGGGCGGTATTGGGTTGTGTCACAGACTCGGTTCAACGAGCTGAACGCTGACAGTCGAATTTGGTGGGGCAAGGATGGAAACAATATCCCGGCGCTGAAACGGTTCCTCTCTGAAGTCAAACAGGGTGTGGTGCCCCAAACGCTCTGGACTTACGACGAAGTGGGGCACACGCAAGATGCCAAAAAGCAGCTCAACGAGATACTGCCAAAGGGGCGGAACGAAGATGTATTTTCGACTCCCAAACCGCTGCAGTTGATGGACCGCATCTTGCGGCTGGCAACCAAGCCAGGCGACCTGGTTGTCGATTTCTTCGCCGGGTCCGGAACTTTGGCTCAAGCCCTGTTGGCGCTGAACAAGGAAGATGGCGGGCAACGCAGGTTTGTGCTGGTCTCGAGCACGGAAGCCACTGTCGATGAACCAGAGCGCAATCTTTGCCGGGATGTCTGTGCTGCCCGAGTGCAAAAAGCAATTGAAGGCTACGAAAACAGCAACGGTGAAAAAGTCGAAGGCCTTGGCGGGAATTTCGCCTATGTGAAGGCGACTCGGGTGCCGATGCATCGCCTGGAAGAGGGCATCACCGACAACATGGTGTGGACGTTTGCCCTGGAGGCTTGCCGCCATCCTTTGACTTCAGTCACACCAGGTTTTTCGGCATCTGTGCATGGCGAACACATGGTGGCCTACTGTGCCAACGTCAAATCTCCCACGCTTGACAAGCTAGAGGCAGCTATCACTCAGCATAGCGGTGTCGCTGTAGTCATGACCTGGGCGCCAGCCGTAGTCGCTGAGCGCCTTGCGCAGCATATGCATCGCATACGCCTAGTATCGGTGCCACACGACCTGCGCCGCGCATTCAAGCAAGGCAGCGTCCGCGATGCTCAAGAAGAACAATCCGATAGCCAATACCAAGGGGAGCCGGCATGAGCCGCATAACGCCGCTGGAGTTTCAGTCAAGACACATTGGCGCCCTAGTTGCCCGATTTGAAGACCTGAAGGCGACCTATGATGCCTTGGGTCCCAAGCCCGACCCCAAGCAGTTGACCGCAGCCCGGCAAAACGGGGCGTGCGTCATGCTTCAGGCTCCGACCGGCATTGGCAAGACGCTGATGGCCTGCGAACTGCTGGCGGAGTTCTCCACCAAAGACCGGATTATTTGGTTCTGGTTTTCACCGTTCACGGGCGTGTTGGCTCAGGCTAGGGCCGCGCTTAATCGCCAGGCACCGACGCTCAACCTGCTGAATATTGACTTTGACCGGAGTCCGGACAAGCTGGCCGACGGCAGCATTTTTGTGATGTCCTGGCAGACTGTCGCTGCAAGAAGCAAGGAGAGTCGCCTGGCTCGACAGGATAGCGATGCAGGCTGGTCCATTGATGAATTGATAGACGCAGCTCGGGCTCAGGGCTACCGCATCGGTGTTGTCGTTGATGAAGCGCACCACGGGTTTGTGCGCGCCACGGAGGCCGGGCGCTTCTTCTCCCAGGTGCTCGCGCCGGACTACGTTCTGTTGATGACCGCGACGCCCCGCGACGCTGATGCAGGCAAGTTCGCGGCGCAGACGGGGTACCGCATTGGGTCGCCGAGTGAATGGGCGTCCGTATCACGTGCGGAAGGTGTTGATGCGCAACTCCTCAAGCGCTCCGTCAAAGCGGCTCGCTTCATCAGCCAGAACGCCGACGATGCCCAGTTGGTGGCTTACGAGGAAGTTGCGCTGTCCGAGTGTGCAGCCATGCATCGGCTCATCAAGAAGACGCTCGCTGAAGAGGGTGTTGGCCTCACACCTCTGATGCTCGTGCAAGTGCCGAATGGTGGCCAAGCTATCAAGGACGCGAAAGCCTACCTGATTGATGTTCTGAAGTTCCCCGAGTCGGCTGTCCGTGAACACACTGCGGACGAACCGGACCCCAACCTCGATGCCTTGGCGAATGACCCCAGCGTAGAGGTGATTTTGTTCAAGATGGCGATTGCCACGGGCTTTGATGCTCCCCGGGCATTCACCCTGGCCGCCCTCCGCGGTACGCGCGATGTCGATTTTGGCGTGCAGGTTGTTGGCCGCATCATGCGGGTGCATCGCAGCCTGCAGGGGCGCCTGGATACGTTGCCAAAGCTGCTGAGCTACGGTTACGTCTTCTTGGCGAACAGCGCCGCGCAGGAGGGACTGGTAAATGCCGCGGCGCAAATCAACCAGATGCCCGAGCAGATGGCACAGGCAGTGGCATCTACGGTCGTCACAGTGATTGCCGGCGAGCCGGTTGTGCAAGTGGTCAAGCCCGGCCAGTCGCTAACCCTGCTGCCCCAGGAAGAATATCGACCGGCGACCGTGGCGACTGTTGACAAGCAAGGCGCCGTACCAGGGTATGTGCCTACGCCGCTTTTGACCGAGCAGTCGTCGCTTTTCCAAGTGCTGACCACCCCACCTTCCGGATTTTCGTCCGGGTACGCGGAGGGGCACACACTGCTAACCAAGGCATTTGAGCTGGACGCGCAAAACGACCAGCAGTTTGTCTATAAACGCCGTGAAGGCACACCAGGCTCGCTGGTAACTGAAACGCTTCCTGCAGTACCGGATGACTTTGAAGAGCGCCTGGTGAGCTGCATCGACTTTACCAAGGTGCTGGGTGACCGCCTGAAGGTACGCTCGAAGATGACCGAGCGCACTACCGATGTCTTCGACTCCGCCAGCGCCGTTGAGGACCGAGACATCTGGGCGCAAGTGTCCGTTCCGATGATTGCTGAGAAGGCCCGTCAGCTGGCGTTCGAGTTTGATGACGTGGACCGTCGAGAGATGCTCCAAGCGCTAAAAAAGCGATTCAAGGATACGCTTGTGGCAGAAGGTCATGTGCCGCCGGAATTCGACGAAGAGCTGACCCACCAACTGGAGTTGGTCCTTGTCCGTAACCCCAACCTGGTCAAGGAGGCGCACAAGCGCATGCGGGCTGAGCAGGTGCAGGCCGCGATGGTTCACCTTCCCGACGCTTTGGTGAGTGAGGCTCCATTGGCGCCGGCCGCGCGAAATGTCTATGGCGTGTTCCCGGTCGATATGAGCCCGCAAGAGCGTGAATTTGCCGAGCAACTGGACACATCCCCGGATGTGATTTGGTGGCACCGCAATCCAGTGCGTAAACCATCAAGCGTGGCACTCTATAAGTGGGCCGATGGCATCGGTTTCTTTCCCGACTTTGTGCTGCAGGTCAAGGAACGCACCGAAGGCGATGGGGTGGCACTGTCCGAAGTGAAGGGCCCCCATCTGCAATACTTCGACCGTGCCAAGGCCGCAGCCGTGCACATCAAGTACGGTCGCGTGTTCATGGTTGGCAAGGAGCTGGGCAGCGATGGCAGTTTTCGTTTCTGGCGGAAAGTCAGCGACGGCAATCTCGTCGACGACGGGAAGTTCGAATTGCCTAGGATGCGCTACTCCTGATTGACGGGCTAAGGGCCGTTTGTACGCTCTCAACGACTTGCCGGCAACGAGCCACGACTAAATCATACTCGCCGCTAGTAAGATGACGGTTAGCTTTTACCGCGTCACGCTTTGTGGAGGAGTGCCCATGGGAGCGCCATCGTTCTGGAAACTGTGGCGCCGGCGTTGGAGAGCTTTTACCGCGCGCGCGGAAGAAAAGTGGCTGCCACGGGGCCGCCATTGGGAGCGTGAAACAGGTCTAAAAGCAGCAGGGGCCTGCATCCGACATTTCCAGATACGTCTCAACGAAGCTCCTGAAGCGCTCGGACCAGAGCAATCGCGGCAGCTTTGTGCCTAGCAGACCGGCCGAGCAACTCGGCGAATTGCTCGACGATGCCATCTGGCTCCCCGACTCCGTCGTCAACCTGAATTTGCAAAAAAGCGGCGACTTTTTGCAAATTCCGAGACACGATTTTGAACTCAGCCCTCTCAAAACGGGAAAGCTGGCCGACGTCCACGTTTAGCTTGAGCGCTAGCTGTTCCAGCGTGAAGCCGAGCTCCTTCCGTCGGTGACGAAGTGCGTCACCGAGTTGCTTTGCCGCTAGAACCGACTTGCGATTTGTTTGCATATTGCTTATTATTTTGCAAATATTTTTGCAAAATGGCAAGCATGGCAATCTACGTTGACGATGAGCGCATATCTTGGCGCGGGAAGCAGTGGTGTCACCTAGTTGCGGATTCATTGAACGAACTGCATGATTTCGCCCAGCAACTCGGTCTCCGCCGGTCTTGGTTCCAAGAGCGTTCTATCTATCCGCACTACGACGTTACCGTAAGTGTGAGAGAGAAAGCCTTGATGCTTGGTGCTTTGAAGGGTGACCGCGGGACCATCGTGACATGCGCGAAGCAACTGAAGACCGAGCTTCGCCATGGGAAAAATGCAGTGTCGCAGCCATAGATAAACCAGAACTAGGGGCCACCGTCGTGTTCAACCCGGACAATTCCGCAAGGAACTCAGCTTTGCCGCTTTCTGAGTATGAGGCACGAGCCTCGGCGTCGAACCAGTTCAAGGGGACCCCTGAAGCATTCAATCAACTCAGATATGGGCTTTTTGGTGAAGTCGGAGGAATTCTGGCTGCCATCAAGAAATCTAAGCGCGACCTCGGGCCGGCGGAGCAGGCGAACGTAACGGAAGAAATCGGCGACGCGCTCTGGTATCTAACAACCGTTGGCATTGAATGCCAACACAGCCTGAACGACATCGGGCTCACCGCCTTGGAAGAACTCCAGCGCCGCCTCGAAGTAAATCACAATAGGCCAGCGGGCGACGTAACGTTCGCTGAGTTCGATGGCTTGATAGCGTTTTGCCGGAATAAGGTTGCCTCAGACACCCGCACTGAAACGCTTTGCGGGCTCGGTGCACATTGCGGCCAACTGATGGCCATATCGGGTGTAGGCGACCTCGCAAGCCACTCAAGCCTCGAACTGCTCGGCTCGTTGCTGGCAGACATGGTACTTGTCTGCGCCCAATTTGGCCTCTCAGTCGCCCAAGTCGCCAAAGAAAATCTGGATAAGTTCGAATCAAGGTGGCCACGAGAGGGAACCGCCTATCATGCGCTGTTCGATGATTCGTTTTCGGAACTCGAACAACTGCCTCGGGAGCTCACGATGCGGTTCATCGAACTGCATGGAACCGATGGTGTCCCCTATGTCGTCCAGCAAATGAACCGTGTGAACATCGGTGACAGGCTGACCGACAACCGCACGGAACCGGACGGTTATCGGTTCCACGACGTATTCCACCTAGCCTACATCGCTCACTTAGGCTGGTCACCAGTCGTCCGCGGCCTGCTGAAGCTTAAGCGTAAGAGCAACGCGCAGGTCGACCGTGACGAAGATGGTGCTCGAGCGATGATTATCGAAGAAGGCATTGCTACCTGGATTTTCAATCACGCCTATCGCCATCGGTATTTTACGGATACAGCACCTGGTAAGCTGGACTATGGCGTGCTGAAGCAGGTCCGCGAGATGGTGAAGGGCTACGAGGTCTACGCGTGCCCGCTGTGGCAGTGGGAAAAGGCCATCCTTGAGGGGTTCAAGGTTTTCCGTGAGCTTTGCGAAGCAGGAGGTGGCGAAGTGACTGTGGATATGAAAGCACACACCATCGCCTTCTCTCCGATACGGGAAGAAGAGAAGCCAACCTTGGTGGTGGTGGTCCCGAAGAAGAAGATGGTGGTCGGCGCCGTACCTCCCGACTTTGAATAAAGAAGAAGTATGACTCCTCGTTCATTCGTTGCTGCGCTGTCCGAAATCGGAATGGATGGCGTATTCAATCCCTACAGAAATCGCTGCGAGATTCATGACCTGGCCGACGCACCGGCCGTCCGCCGAAGAAACCTTCGCAACTATCTGAGCGCCATCGAGCAGCTTGGCGTCGACACGATTTGGATGGGCCGCGACCTTGGTTATCGAGGCGGCCGACGCACTGGATTGGCGTTGACAGACGAGCGGCGGCTCGACGCCGTTGCGCTGTCGTATCCGGGCGCAGCTGCCAACAAAGCAACCAGAGGGCCCGTTGTCGCGGAGAGGACCGCTGCTGAGATTTGGGCAATCTTGGAGCGACTGGAGCGGCGTCCGCTTTTGTGGAACGTATTCCCCTTCCATCCGCATGAAGCCGACGACGCGCTGACGAACCGGAAATTCACCGCAAGAGAGTTAGCCGCTGTATCCGAACTGAATGCCGCGCTCTTCAATTGGCTAAAGATACGCAGAATCATCTGCATCGGTCAGGATGCTGCCACGTACGCCAAAGCATTCGGCGTAAGTGTCGAGTGTGTGCGTCATCCGAGTTACGGCGGCGTCTCGGACTTTCGTCGAGGCATGCAGGAAATATACGGAGACAGCTTGGCACCGCCAGCCTCCGCGACGCAATCGACTTTATTCTGACTCAGCAAGGCCCAATACTTCTTGGGCTCGCTGTACGCCGCCCCAAGTCTCGGCATCGAGCACGGCATGCGACGAGAGGCAAGTAAGTGTCCCGACTTTCAGTTCTGCCTCTTTCGCAACAAAGGAAAGAAGTTGAGCCAGGCCCAAAAGATTGCCGAGTGCTCGAGCGCAGTAATGATGTGACCGATACATCGCCGTGAGGTGCACAGCATAGCCGTCCGCCTCTCTGACACGCTTGAAACTGAGATGGGAGAGGCAGGGCATCCCCATCCATCGACGCCCGTCTATCGCAGCGTTGTATGTCGGCACATCGCCTTCCACGCCATCGTCAATGGCCAAGTCCGCTGCCGGGTCCGCGACGCCGAGTTCGTAGGCGGACGCAAATGAAGAGACCGACCCGTCCTTCTTCGTCGGTTGCCCGTCTTGGCGTAGTCGGTTAACGAGCATATCCAAAGGATTGATTGACTCTTTTCCCTTCACAGGAGGCCTGTCAATCATTCTCGAAGCGTAAGTGCCCCACGTGCCATGCTTCTTTCCGCGCTTAAGCATGGCCCTGTACTTGTCGTAAAAATCGGGACGGCCATGGCGCTCGTACAGGTCCAACGGAAAGATGGTGCCTGCAACCGTACGGAGGGTAAGGTCTTCGGCCTCCAGAGCGACGTCCACTCGCTGCATTATTGCCCGGTCCTCGGCAGTTACGGCGAGCGGTTCAGTGATTTCGAGCACGAGGTTCATCGCCGTACGATTTGGAGATGACTCAAGATGCTTGGCGGCAGCTAGCCACGTCGGCACTACCCGCAATTGCTTGTCAAAGAGAATGGCCATATCGTTGTTTTATACCGCAAATCCCTCTTGCATGTGCAGCCGAAGATGTCTTTCTGGCACCCAAGCATGCCCCTGATTACCCCATTCAGCTCCCCAAGAGTTTCGGAGATAAATATGCGTTTCGTTGGTCGTGCGATGCGTGCCGACTCCCACGGCGACCATCGCGTGAAACTGGTCCGGAATGACATATGGGTCGAACTCGACAATACCATCTCGCGGATAAAACAGCGACTTCGTGACCGCCATCACTACACCGACTGCCCGCCCCTGGCGGACCAAGGCGGTAACTTCAGAGAGTGCCAAGGCACGCTTGTTTAATGGGCTTCGATAGAGCGGCATCAACCCGATAGGCGGAGCTTGAAGCGGCGCGTCCTGCGAATCTGGGCGGTAAGGGTAGATGTGTTCTTCCGGTTGTCCCGGGCTCGCGACTGCCATGAAAACCTGGTCTACGGTAAAACCGTCGCCAGGCTCCCAGCTTTCCTCCGCCTTAGCGGCATGATGGCACAGGAACTCGACGCTTAGATGTGCAGTTGCGTTGGCGAAAGCATTCAAATCGGAAGTCGTGAACACCAAGCATGTCGGTCGCCGACCTTGATTGCGCGGTGGCCCGAGGCGCTCCGAGTGATTCACTTCAACCTCAATCATTCGATACCCCGAACGCTATTGAGCCTGCGTGCGCGCTCAGGTCTCGACAGCCCGCCATTCACGTCGTCGAATTCGGCACTGAAAGCAAGTGAATCTTGAATCTCGGACTCATGGGACCACGGCGCGGTTTCATGAACCGAGATTGTCGAGCGCCTCTTGTGGTCAATTGTGGAGTCGCTGCTGAAGTCGATTGTCGGCGTCAGTGCATATCTCATCGTGGTACCCGCGCCCAGACCACCCACTCGAATTGGCTTGTCTTCACGGTCGGACATAACGCGTGCATCTTGCACGAACGGTTCGAGCACAAATCCTTCACAACGCAAGTCATCGACGGTCCACAAATGACCCGCGGCGGCATGATTCGGCAAATCAACGACAAAACGGTCGGTCGACGCTGGTTCGATAATCCGGTCTTTGTCAGTCTTATCGAGAATCCAGACGTCGCCGGGCACCTTCGCTGACATGTCGTCGATGTTCAAAGCGGCAAGCTTGAGGGCCTTTGGTTTCTGCCCGAGTATGCGAGTTGTCGAGAGTGTCGACAGCAACCCAAGGCGCACGAGCGACCAGGCCATCGCTTCGAAGCTCGTGCCCAGCCGAAGAGAGAGCTGATAGACAATCGCTGGGTCGTTCAGGTGTTCCTTCGACCAACACTTCATTCTCATGACGGCAATGACAAGCCAGCGAGGCGCAAGCAGCGAATATGCAAACTGATTCGCCTGCTGTTCGACAAGGGCCGCGTTGGTCCCGATGTCTACGGTCTCGTCAGTGTTACTCTCATGTCCGAGAAAGTAGTGACCGAGCTCATGTGCGCATGTCATATGCACCAGTCCGCGGGGGCGCAATAGGTTGACCAAAATCCCCGCTTCACCATCCTCGCGAAGAAAACCACCGAGAAGCCTTTCCAACGGCCGGAACATCACTGTTACATCGGCCTCGCTGGCCAACTGGGCGGGGTCAACTCGCGTATAGCCGTCCCTAATGCGGTCCTTTGCTCGGAATTCATCCAAAACTTCAGCGGCCCGGCGTCCAGCTTGCAACAAGTCGTCACGCGCCATTACGAGTCTCGTCGTTTTGATTTTCCAGAGCTACGCAGGAATTCGGCGAACCGACCTAGCTCTTCGAAGTCCCGGTCGCTCAGTCCGTGAGTCGCCCGCGCGAGAAAGACAACACGAGTATCCTGAACGTGCGATTCGCCAGTGAGAAAGAACTGCACCGTTTTCCCATATAACTGGCTCAGCTTGTCCAATTCAACTGCCTCGACCTTGCGTGTGCCGGCTTCGATGTTCGTGACCGCAGGTCTGGAGATTCCCAGAGCGGTTGCTACATCCTCTTGCGACAGCCCGACGTACTCGCGGCCTTCGCGCAGGCGCTGGGCGAGGAGCAACCTTTGTTCATCAGTCGAGTCTGGGGTGCCCTGGCTCATTTTTTCTTGGCCTGGAGGTACGAAATGACTTTGGCGGACAGCCCGTCAACGAATTCCTCTCTTGTTTTGTAGCCGCCGGTTCGAATAACGCTGTTCGGGAGCTCAGTTCCAACAATCTTGTCGAGTATCGCCAACACCTCGACTGCGGTCATGGATTCAATCGGCTCGAGCAATTCATCTACTGTGCTCGGCCCGCCCGCTTCGGGTACCAGCGCATGCTCGTCCCAGAACTCTTCCAACGCCGCTTTAATCTGTTTCTCAAGGTCTGCCATTGCTTCCTCGCACGCAGCTGTTGATGTACGAAAATCGTACAATCAATGTTCGGTTTTGTCAAAAAGGCCGAACACGACGGCAATACTTGAGGGTGTTGGGGTGAGGAACGACTGCGGAAGTCGTCAACGTTGTCTAGGCGTACGTCAAAATTTCGTGGCGCAATCGTCAGCGAGTGCCCGTGTGTGTCGACGAATCTTGATACATTCACGCTATTGAGAAAACGGCCCCATAAGTGAACTGACCCCACGAAGTTGGACGGTTAAAATCTAAGCGGCCAAGGGCTGAGTCCTGTATTGCACGGGACTCAGCCCATTTAATTTCAGCTTGATGCGTTCGTGGTTGTAGTAGTGAATGTAGCGG
>NZ_JACCQA010000062.1:0-23355 GCF_015712215.1 Burkholderia sp. 9779_493 | reverse complement strand
CTCGCCTAGTCGTCGGCAGCGTCAGATGTGTATAAGAGCCAGCCCTGCAAGCCTTCTTACGCCTTCCGCGAAATCCTTATCGAAATTGCTTCGTTCGCCTTTGCCGGCCGCGCCGCTAACGTGTTCAAAACGGCGGCGGCACGCCGGATGCCTCGCATCGAGCACGACAGCCGCCGCCATCACGACAACTGCGTCGCGATAACGGAACAGACCGGACGGGCCGCGTGCCCGCACCCCGCCAGGAACGTCCGCATCGCGCGCCATTCGCGATGCCCATGGCCACGAACGACCGCATCATCGACACGACGCCGCTCGACGTCCGCGCGCAGCCGCTGATCGACGCGCTGATCGACGAGTATTCGATCCGTTACGACGCGTACCGCCCCGACAGCCGCGCGTCGGCCCGCGACGAACTCGCACGCTACCCGGCCGAACTGTTCGCGCCGCCCGAAGGCGCGTTCGTGCTGTTGCTGCGCGACGGCGAAACGATCGGCGGCGGCGCGTTCAAGCGCTACGACGCACGGACCGCCGAACTCAAACGCATCTGGACGCGCACCGACCTGCGCCGCCAGGGCCTCGCCCGGCGCATCGTCGAAGCGCTCGAACTGCGCGCCGCGCAGCAGGGCTACCAGCGCCTCTACCTGACCACCGGCTTTCGCCAGCCCGAAGCGTGGGCGCTGTACGACCGCACCGGCTATACGCGGCTGTTCGATTCGTCGATCGATCCCGAAGCGTATTTCCATCTGCGCTTCGGCAAGGATCTCGTCGATCCGTCGCGCACGTCGACGCTGGCCGACCTGTGGGCGCCGGTGCCCGAACCGGTGCTGCCGCGCTGAGTGCACGACGTCCCGCATTCCATCTCGCCCATTCCGCTTTCCACGCTTCCACGACAGGACGTCTTCATGCATCGAGCCGTACCATTTTCATCCCGTGCCGTGCGCACGCTGGCCACCGCGCTGATCGGCCTGAGCGCCTTCGCCGCCGCGACGGCTGCAGCCGCCGCGACGTTCGACCTGAGCCCCGAACAACGCGGCCGCCCGCGTGGCACCGCCGATGCGGCGGTCGAGCGCGCGGTGCCCGCGTCGTTCAAGTTCGCCGACCCCGGCACGCTGACGATCGGGATCGCGCCGAGCCTGCCGCCGATCAGTTCGTATGCGACCGACGCGCGCACGGTGATCGGCTTCGACGCCGACGTCGGTCAGCTCGTGTCCGACAGCCTCGGCCGCAAGCTGAAGATCGTCGCGCTCACGTGGGCCGACTGGCCGCTGGCGCTCGAATCGGGGAAAGTCGACGCGGTGATCTCGAACGTGACCGTCACCGAGGAGCGCAAGCAGAAGTTCGATTTCTCGACCTATCGCAAGGATCAGGTCGGCTTCTACGTCCGCAACGACAGCAAGATCCAGGCGATCCGCGAGCCGAAGGACGTCGCGGGGCTGCGCATCGTGACCGACGCCGGCACCAACCAGGAAAAGATCCTGCTCGCCTGGGACCGCGAGAACGTCGCGCACGGGCTGAAACCCGTGCAGATCCAGTATTACGACGACCAGGCGATGCGCATCGTCGCCGTGCAGTCGGGCCGCGCCGACGCGGTGTTCAGCGTGAACTCGGTGCTCGCGTATCAAAGCGCGCAGCAAGGCAAGACGCGGCTCGTCGGCGCGATCAGCGGCGGCTGGCCGCGCACGGCCGACATCGCGATCGCGACGCGTCGCGGCAGCGGCCTCGCCGAGCCGCTGACCGTCGCGCTGAACGGGCTGATCAAGAGCGGCCGCTACCAGCAGGTGCTCGACCGCTGGAACCTCGCGTCCGAAGCGATCGACCAGTCGCGCACGAATCCGCCCGGGCTGCCGAAGAGCTGAGCGCCGCGCGCCCGCAACCGTGCATCCACGCTCACGCAGGAACGCCGCTCACCATGTCTTATTCGCTTTCGTTGCTGGACAAGAGTCCGATCGCCGACGGCGCGAACGCCGCCGATGCGCTGCGCTTCACCACGACGCTCGCGCAACGCGCCGAACAGCTCGGCTACGCGCGCTTCTGGGTCGCCGAACATCACGGCACGCCGGGTTTCGCGAGCTCGGCGCCGGAGATCGTCGTCGCGCACCTGCTCGCGCACACGTCGCGCATCCGCATCGGCTCGGGCGGCGTGATGCTGCAGCACTACAGCCCGTTCAAGGTCGCGGAGACCTTCAAGCTGCTGGCCGCGCTCGCGCCGGGCCGCGTCGATCTCGGCATCGGCAAGGCGCCCGGCGGGCTGCCGCTGACCACGCGCGCGCTGCAGTGGTTCCACGACAAGGCGCGCAAGCCCGATTTCGCGGGGCAGCTCGCGGCGCTCGACGCGTTTCTCGGCTGGGGCGTGGCCGAAGATCATCCGCTCGCCGGCGCGGTCGCGATGCCGGTGCCGCCGCAGTTGCCCGAACGCATCCTGCTCGGCGGCTCGCCGGACAGCGGCGCGCTCGCCGCGCGCAACGGCTGGCGTTTTTGCTACGCGGGCCATTTCAACGGCGACGACGCGAATCTCGAACGCTCGCTCGACGCCTACCGCAGCGCGGGCGGCGAGAAACCGCTCGTCGCGCTGTATGCGGTCGCCGCGCCGACCCGCGACGAAGCCGAACGACTGATCGGGCCGCTGAAGATCTTCAAGCTGCAGTTCGCGGGCGGCCAGAGCTTCAACCTCGCCAGCGCGCAGGCAGCCGCGGAATTCGCGCGGCAAAGCGGCGCATCCGACTACCGGATCGACGAGCTGCGCCCGACGGTGCTGGCCGATACGCCCGAGCGCGTGCATCGCGCGCTCGACGCGCTGAGCCGTCGGCTCGACGTCGATGCGTTCGTGATCGATTCGCCGGTGTCCGACTACGCGGCGCGACTCGCATCGGCCGAATGGCTCGGCGGCGCGCTGTCCACCACGCCGTTGCAGGCGGCCCTCGCGGCCGACCGCTCCCTCTCCCCTGACCAGAACGCGTGACATTCCCATCATGACGACCCGACGATCGATCCCCTTCGGCCTGATGCTGCAAGGCGCAGGCAGCCACATGAACGCGTGGCGGCATCCGAGCAACCCGCCCGACGCGAGCATCAACCTCGATTTCATGATCGGCGTCGCCCGCAAGGCGGAAGCCGCCGGCATCGCGTTCGCGTTCGTCGCGGACGGCCTCTACATCAACGAGAAGTCGATCCCGCATTTCCTGAACCGCTTCGAGCCGCTGACCGTGCTGTCGGCGCTCGCGGTCGCGACGAAGAAGATCGGGCTCGCGGGCACGATCTCGACGTCGTACAGCGAGCCGTTCACGGTCGCACGCCAGCTCGCGTCGCTCGACGCGATCAGCGGCGGGCGCGCCGGCTGGAACGTCGTGACGACGCCGCTCGAAGGCACCGCGAAGAATTTCGGCAAGGCACACCCGGATCACGAACTGCGCTACGAAATCGCCGACGAATATCTCGACGTCGTGCAGGGCCTGTGGGACAGCTGGGACGACGATGCATTCGTGCGCGACCGCGCGAGCGGCCGCTTCTTCGATCGCGACAAGCTGCATACGCTCGATCACCACGGCCGCTTCTTCCAGGTCGCGGGCCCGCTGAACATCCAGCGCTCGCCGCAGGGGCAGCCGGTGATCTTCCAGGCCGGCTCGTCCGACACCGGGATCGGCCTCGCGGGCAAATACGCGGATGCCGTGTTCACGCATTCGCCGTCGATCGACGAAACGGCCGCGTTCACGCGGCGCGTGAAACAGAGCGCGATCGAGCACGGGCGGCAGGCCGGCGACGTGAAGATCTTCCCCGGCGTCGGGCCGATCGTCGGCCGCACGGCCGCCGAAGCGGAGGACAAATACCAGGCGATCCGCGACCTGCTGACGATCGACGAGGCGCTCGCGTACCTCGGCCGCTATTTCGATCACCACGACTTCACGCAGTACCCGCTCGACGCGCCGTTCCCGGAACTCGGCGAGCTCGGCCGCAACAGCTTCCGCTCGACCACCGACCGGATCAAGGCCGATGCGAAACGCAAGGGCCTGTCGCTGCGCGAGACCGCGCTCGCGGTCGCGACGCCGCGGCCGAACTTCATCGGCACGGCCGAGCACGTCGCCGACGAACTGATCCGCTGGCACGACGCGGGCGCCGGCGACGGCTTCATCCTCGGTTTCCCGGTGCAGGCGCAGGGCGTCGACGATTTCATCGAACTCGTGATTCCGGTGCTCGAGGCGCGCGGCCGCTACAGCCGCGACCTGCCCGGCGCGACGCTGCGCGATCACCTCGGTCTGCCGCGCAAGGCGAGCCGCTACGCGACGCCCGGCGCCGCACAGGAAGCGGCGGCCGAAGCGCACGCCTGACGCCGCCGCGCCGCCCGTGCGCGGCGCGCCCGCCGATCGATCGATTCGAGGATTCCCACGACATGAGCGACACGACCCATCTCGGCGGCGCGCTGCCGCCGCTCTCTTCCCCCGGCGCTCGCGAGCCCGGCACGCGTTTGCGGATCGTGCCCGCGCGCCACCGGTCGCGCACGGCCGGCACCGTGCTCGCGCTCGTGCTGATCGCGCTCACGCTGCATTCGATTCTCGGCAACCCGCAGTGGGGCTGGCCGGTGTTCGCCGAATGGTTCCTGTCGCCGCCGGTGCTGTCGGGGCTCGCGCGCACGCTGGTGCTGACGCTGCTCGGCGCGGTGTTCGGCTTCGTGCTCGGCGCGTTCGTCGCGCTGGCCCGGCTGTCGCGGTCGCGCCTGCTGTCGGCCAGCGCATGGACCTTCGTGTGGCTGTTCCGCTCGATTCCGCTGATCGTGCTGCTGCTGATCCTGAACAACCTCGGCTACCTGTACGAGCACGTGCGGCTCGGCGTGCCGTTCACCGACATCGTGTGGTTCGACACGCCGACGACCGACCTCATCAGCCCGTTCCTCGCGGCCGTGCTCGGCCTCACGCTGAATCATGCGGCGTTTTCCGCGGAGGTGATCCGCGGCGGCATTCTCGCGGTCGACCAGGGCCAGCTCGAAGCCGCCGCCGCGCTCGGGCTGCCGCGCGGCCGCCAGACGTCGCGGATCGTGCTGCCGCAGGCGATGCGCGCGATCCTGCCGACCGCGTTCAACGATCTGATCACGCTCGCGAAAGGCACGTCGATGGTGTACGTGCTCGCGATGCCGGAGTTGTTCTACACGGTGCAGGTGATCTATCGCCGCAACCTCGAAGTGATTCCGCTGCTGATGGTCGCGACCGTCTGGTACCTGATCATCCTGACCGTGCTGTCCGCGATCCAGGTACAGGTCGAGCGGCACTATGCACGCGGCGCGCTGCGCAACCCGCCGCCGTCCGTGGTCACGTTCGCGCTGGCGCGCATCGGCGGGCTGTGGCGGCGTGTCACGTCGCGCCGCACGGCCTCGATCGCCCGTGCACGAGGCGAGGCCGGCCCGTCTGCCGATACCGTGGCCGCGGTGTCGCGCACCGGCGGCGAAGTGGCCGTGCATGGCGTGTCGAAGCAGTTCGGCATGCAGCGCGTGCTCGACAACGTGTCGTTCGTCGCGCCGCGCGGCAGCGTGACCGTGATCGTCGGGCCGTCCGGCTCCGGCAAGTCGACGCTGCTGCGCACGATCAACCATCTCGAACGCGTCGACGACGGCTTCATCGACATCGACGGCGAGCTGATCGGCTATCGCCGCGACGGCGACGTGCTGCACGAGCTGAAGGAGCGCGACGTGCTGAAGCGGCGCACGGCCGTCGGCATGGTGTTCCAGAACTTCAACCTGTTCCCGCACCTGACGGTGCTCGAGAACCTCATCGAAGCGCCGGTCGCCGTCGCCGGCGTGACGCGCGATGCGGCCGAGCACAGCGCACGCTCGCTGCTCGCGCGGGTCGGCCTCGCGGATAAGGCCGATGCGTACCCGCGCCAGTTGTCCGGCGGCCAGCAGCAACGTGTCGCGATCGCGCGGGCGCTCGCATTGCGGCCGAAGGTGCTGCTGTTCGACGAGCCGACGTCGGCGCTCGATCCCGAACTCGTGAACGAAGTGCTCGACGTGATCAAGGAACTCGCGCGCTCGGGCACGACGCTCGTGATCGTCACGCACGAAATCGGCTTCGCGCGCGAAGTGGCGGACAACGTGCTGTTCATGGAACGCGGGCGCATCGTCGAGGCCGGGCCGCCCGCCGCCGTGCTCGATGCGCCGTCGCATCCGCGCACCCGCGCGTTCCTGTCGCGGGTGCTGTGATGCGCGCCGCTTCCGACTCGCGGGGTGCCGCACGATGACCGATCGACGCCAGTTCATCACGGCCGCGCTGCTCGCGGCATCGGGCCTGCCGTGGCAGGCGGCACGCGCGGCGGCGGCCACCGCCGACCTCGACCCGCGCCAGGCCGGCCGCCCGCGCGCCGGCCCCGACGACGCGGCCATCCGCGCGGCCAGCGGCTACCGCTGGGTGCGCGACGGCGCGTTCACGGTCGCGATCTCGCCGCACGCACCGCCCGTGTCGACCTATGCGACCGACGCGCGCACCGTGGTCGGCGCCGATCCCGACTATGCGCAGCTCGTTGCCGACGCGCTCGGCCGCACGCTCGTGCTGCTGCCGATCGCGTGGGCCGACTGGCCGCTCGGGCTGACGTCCGGCAAGTACGACGCGGTGATCTCGAACGTCGGCGTCACCGAGAAGCGCAAGGAGAAATACGATTTCACGACCTACCGGCTCGGGCTGCACGGCTTCTACGTGCGCACCGCCAGCCCGATCGCGAAGATCGCGGAGCCGAAGGACATCGCGGGTTTGCGGATCATCACCGGCGCCGGCACGAGCCAGGAGCGCATCCTGCTCGAATGGAGCAAGCGCAACGTCGCGCAGGGGCTGAAGCCGGCCGAGCTGCTCTATTTCGACGACGATGCGACGGCGCGCGTCGCGCTGCTGTCGGGCCGCGCGGATGCGGAGCTGAACCCGAACGCGTCGCTCGCGTACGAGGCCGCGCGCACCGGCAAGATCCGCCGCGTCGGCGTCGTCAATGCGGGCTGGCCGGCGAATGCGGACGTCGCGATCGCGACGCGCCGCGGCAGCGGGCTCGCGCCGGCGCTGACGCTCGCGACCAATGCGCTGATCGGCAACGGCCGCTACGGGCAGGCGCTCGCGCGCTGGGGTTTGCAGAGCGAGGCGATCGCGCGGGCGGAGACCAATCCGCCGGGGTTGCCGTCGTTCTGAGCGTTCAAGGCAAGCGCCCCGGCATGCCGTGATGGCGATGCCGGGGCGCGTCAACGTGCGGCAGTTCGGCGGGTTCGCCTACGCCGGCACCGCCGCCTGATAGCGGTCGAGCTCCGCAACATGCGCGTGAATCGCCGGGATCAGGTCGCGCCCGTAGGCCAGCGCATCGTCGAGCGGATCGAAACCGCGAATCAGGAACGTCGATACGCCGAGCCGGTAGTACGCGCCGAGCGCACGCGCGACCTGCTCGGGCGTACCGACCAGCGCGGTCGAATTCCAGCGTGCGCCGGTCAGGTTCGCAACGCCCATCCACAGCCGTTCGTCGAGCACGTCGCCCTGCGCGGCGGCGGCCATCAGCCGCTGCGAGCCCGCATTCTGCGGCGCGTGACCGGCGATCGGCTGACCGTTCGCGAGCCGCGCCGCGCGCACGCGTTCGCGGATCGCCTCGGCCTTTTCCCACGCGGCCGCCTCCGTATCCGCGACGATCGGCCGGAACGACACGCTGATGCGCGGCGCCCGCCCGAACGGCGCGGCGGCGGCCCGCACGCGCGCGATCTGCTCGCGCACCGCGTCGAGCGGCTCGCCCCACGTCATGTAGACATCCGCATGCTCGCCCGCGACGGCGAGCGCGGCCGGCGACGAGCCGCCGAAATAGATCGGCACATGCGGCCGCTGCGCGCCCTTCACGACCGGCGACGCCCCGCGCAGCCGGTAGAACGCGCCGTCGTGATCGACCGGCGCATCGGCCAGCCAGATCCGTTTCAGCACGTCGAGATATTCGCCGGTGCGGCGATAGCGGGCATCGTGCGGCACGAAATCGCCGTCGCGCTGCAGATCCGCATCGTCGCCGCCGGACACCACGTTCAGCGCCAGCCTTCCGCCGCTGAACACGTCGAGCGTCGCTATCTGCCGCGCGGCGGCCGACGGCACGATCACGCCCGGCCGGTGCGCGAGCAGGAGACGGATGCGCGCGGTCGCGGCGGCCGCGAACGACGCGACGATGAAGCCGTCCGCCGCGTTGCTGAAATGGCCGATCAGGATCTGGTCGAAGCCGGCGGCTTCGTGCGCCTGCGCGAAGCGGCGCACGTAGTCCGGCTGGACGGCCGCGCCGCCCGGTACGTCGACCTCCGCGCCAGGTGTCGCGGTGATCATGCCGATGATGTCGACTGGCATGTCGGGATGTCCTCGGGTATGTCGATCGGGAAGCGCGGGAATCGTGCAGCGGGCCGCACGGTCACTGCGCGGCGGCGGTCTTCTGCGCAGGCGCCGCGAACGCGCCCGCATACGAGCGGTCGAGCAGCTTCGACGTGTCGTACGCGGCCGGAATCACGCCGGACTTGTGCAGGAAGTCGGCCGTGTTCTGCGCGTCCTTCGCGGCCGTCTCGTCGACCGGGCCGACGCGCTGCCGAGCATTGTTGAGCCAGCGATACGCGACGTCGGGTTCGAGATTCGCGCGTTTCGCCCACAGGTCCGCGTACTCGCGCGGATGGCTGTCGACCCACTGGCGTGCGGCCACCACGCGCCGCAGGAAATCGGTGATCTCCGCGCGCTTGCCCGAGGCGGCCTGCTCGTTCGCGGCGACGAAGCTCAGCGCCGGCATCAGCCCCTGCGCGGTCGTCACGGGCCGCGCGCCCTGCCGTAACGCCAGCGTGCTGACGAACGGCTCCCACAGCGACACCGCATCGACCGAACCGTTCGCGAGCGCGTTGGTCGCGTCGATCGGCATCAGGTACGCATACTTCACCGAATCGGCGCGCAGGCCCGCGTGTTCGAGCGCGCGCAGCACGAGTTGCTGGCTCCAGGCACCGCGCCATACCGCGATGGTCTTGCCCTGCAGGTCGGCCACGGTGCGCACCGGCGAGTTTTTCGGCACGAGGATCGCGACGCCGTCGAGACTCTGCCGCGACACCGCGACGACCTTGACCGGCGCGCCGCGCGCGGCCAGCGTGAGCAGCGCGGAATCGCCGAGGAAGCCGAGGTCGATCGCGTTGCCGTTCAGGCTTTCGGCGACCGGCGCGGCGGCCTGGAAGTGCTTCCATTCGATCGTGTAAGGCAGGTCCTTCAGCACGCCGGACGCTTCCATCGATGCCTGGATGTTGAAGTAGTTCTGTTCACCGACGCGCAGCGTGACGGTGTCCTTGGCGATGCCCGGCTGCGCGGCAAGCGCCAGCAAGAGCGCCGTGACGATTCGGCTCAGCAACATGATCTCCCGGAAGGTTGGCGGGCGGCCGTGCGGCGGCGACGCCCTTGGTCCGCCGTGCGCGACCGCCGGCGGAACGGATGGAACCGGTGAAGATACGTCGATCCACTTCATGACACAAACGCAATATTCTTCTATGCAAAGATGCAAATATTTTATGAGGCACGCGGCAGCGGCCGCCGCTTCGCCGCCGGCCGCTGCCGCGTGAAGTTCGAACGATTCCTCGATAGATATTTCGCACGCGAAACACATTCTCGACTATATTTCGCATACGAAATAACTGCCCGAGCGAGGACGGCCATGACCTCCGAACCCATCGAATTTTCCGCCGCCGACGGCTACGTGCTGCACGGCACGCTGTGGTCGCCGGACGCGCCGCCGCGCGCGCTGGTCCTGATCCATCCGGCGACGGCCGTGCCCGAGCGGCTGTATGCGGGCTTCGCGCGCTTCCTGACCGCGCGCGGTTTCGCGGCGCTGACCTACAACTATCGCGGCATCGGCGCATCGCGGCCCGCGCGGCTGCGCACGCTGCAGGCCCGCATGCGCGACTGGATGGAGCTCGACGTGGGCGCCGCGACCGCGTGGGCCCGGCACGCGCATGAAGGGCTGCCGTTGCTGGCGGTCGGCCACAGCGTCGGCGGACACGCGATCGGGCTGTCCGGCGCGACGACGCATCTGCGCGCGGCCGTGCTCGTCGCCGCGCATGCGGGCAGCACGCGGCTGATCGCGCAGGCGGCCGAACGCGTGAAGGTGCGGCTGATCCTGCGCGTGCTCGGCCCGCTGACGTCCGCGCTGCTCGGCTACGTGCCCGGCAAGCGGCTCGGGCTCGGCGAGGATCTGCCGGCCGGCGTGTTCCGCGAATGGAGCCGCTGGACGACGCTGCCGCACTACTTCTTCGACGATCCGACGCTCGGTGCGGCCGAGCGCTTCTCGAAGCAGCAGTTGCCGATCCTCGCGCTCGGCTTCGACGACGATCCGTGGGCGAATCCGGCCGCGATCGGCCTGCTGGTAAGCTATCTGACCCGCGCGAAGGTCGAACGCCGCCAGATCGATCCGCGTGCGGCGGGCAGCGGCCCGGTCGGGCACATGGGCTTCTTTCGCAGCCGGCCCGGCACCGTGCTGTGGCCCGACGTCGCCGACTGGCTCGCGCAGGCGCTCGACACGCCGCGCGCCGCGGGCCGACCCTCCCTTTCCATTGCAGCCGGGAACCCAGCTTGAGCGAAGACCGACGACTGTTTTTCATGTTGAACATCGGCCAGCGGCGCGTGCAGCGCTGGATCGACCGCAAGGCCGAAACCGAGACGCGCGCGAGCGCCGCGCAGGCCGGCGTGCTGTTCTGTCTCGCGAAACAGAACGGCGCGCTGATCGGCAAAGTCGGCGCGACGCTGCAACTTGCGCCGTCCGCGATGACGGGCCTCGCCGACCGGATGGCGAAAGCCGGCCTCATCACGCGTCATGCCGACTCGGACGACGGCCGCGCGACGCGGCTGTACCTGACCGACGACGGCCACGCGGCACTCAAGCGTGCGCGCGTGCTGCTGCGCGAACTCAACGGCAAGCTGTGCGACGGGTTTTCCGACGACGAACTCGACGTCGTCGCGCGCTGGCTGCATGCGTTGCAGGAGCGCTTTCCGGCGGAGCGCTGAACCGCGCTTCACGCGCGCGCGGCCGGCGTGCGCGCGCATCAATCGCAAGCGATTGCGATTCGCGTTTTCGATTCGATTTTCATGCCGCGCAACGGCAAAACTTGCGGGCCCGATGCGCGCTTTCGGCAACGCTTTCCGGCTACGTCCTGTTACAAAAAACCGCCTGTCGCGCGGCATTCGAATCGCCTACATTGCAATCCACTTCGACACATTCGTCGCATGCCCGGACTGGCTTTCCCGTCGGGTCGACATCGCAGACACACCCGACAAGCAATGAAAAGAAGAGGAGTCTTAACCGAAGCGCTGGCGGCATCCAGCGCACGCGGATTGCGATGACTGAAACGGCATGCTGAACGGCACGCAACGACACGCGGCATGATTGCCGCGCCCCGGCTCGCGTTGTCTCGTCGTGCCCCGCCATCGCATTCGCCCCTCACCGAGGAGTCGTCCATGCGACGCATGATCGTGTCCCATCCGCTTGTCACCCGCCTGTCCGCCGCGATGGCGCTGGCCGCCGCTGCCGCGGCGCACGCCGAACCCGTCGTCGTCTCCGGCCCCAGCCCGTTCGCCGCGTGCACCATCGGCGGCCCGGGCACCAACTACGTGAATGCAGAAGTCGAACCGTGGCTCGCGGTCAACCCGGCGAACCCGAACAACATGATCGGCGTGTGGCAGCAGGACCGCTGGTCGAACGGCGGCGCCCACGGGCTCGTCGCCGGCTACACGTTCGACGCCGGCGCGACCTGGGCGCGCACGCCGCAGCCGTTCAGCGCATGCGCGCCGGGCGGGCTGAAATACGAGCGCGCGTCCGATCCGTGGGTATCGTTCGGGCCGGACGGCACCGCGTATTCGGTATCGATCTCGTTCAACCAGTCGAACAACGCCAACGCGGTCGGCGCGTCGGTCTCGACCGATGGTGGGCAAACGTGGAGCAGCCCGGCCGTGCTGATCGCGAACGACGAACCGACGACGCAGTTCTTCAACGACAAGGAATCGGTGACCGCCAACCCGGTGAAGGCCGGCACCGCGTACGCGGTATGGGACCGTCTCGAGCTGCCGAACGGCAATCCGTACGCGAACCTGCACACGAAGGCGTACCGCGGGCCGACGCTGTTCTCGAAGACGACCGACGGCGGCAAGACGTGGAGCGCCGCGAAGGTCATCGTCGACGTGCCGTCGCGCCAGCAGACGATCGGCAACCAGATCGTCGTCGATCCGAAGAGCGGCACGCTCTACGATTTCTTCGACCTGATCCAGCCGCCGTTCAGCAAGGCGGCCGGCAAGGTCGCGTTCATCAAGTCGACCGACGACGGCGCGACGTGGACCCAGCCGCAGGTGATCGCCGGACTGCAGACGGTCGGCGTCACGGATCCGAACACCGGCGAACCCGTGCGCACCGGCGACATCATTCCGGAACCCGCGATCGATCCCGCATCCGGGCAACTCTATGTCGTGTGGCAGGACAGCCGCTTCAACGGCGGCGCATACGACGAGATCGCGCTATCGACGTCGAAGGACGGCGGCGCGACCTGGAGCGCGCCGCAACAGGTGAACACGCCGACCGGACGCCCGGCGTTCAATCCGTCGGTGCGCGTCGACAACACGGGTGCGGTGATGGTCACGCACTACGACTTCCGCGACCTGCAGGCCGGCAACACGACGACGCTGCCGACCGGCTTCTGGCGCAAGATCTCGCACGACGGCGGCGCCACGTTCGCCGACGAGCGGCGCGTCGGCGGCCCGTTCGACATGAAGCTCGCGCCCAATGCCGAAGGGTTCTTCATCGGCGACTACCAGGGGCTCGACGTCCTTCCGTCGTCGTCGTTCCATCCGTTCTTCGTGCAGACCAACGCGGGCAACCTGACGAACCGCACCGACGTGTTCTTCGCGCCGTAACGCGAGCCCGACCATCTCGCCGCCGCCCCGCCGCCATGCGTCGCGCGGCGGCGGGCGCAGGTCCCGCGCCTCAATGCATGTCGGTCAGCACGATCCGCCCGTCGACCTTCCCTTCCCGCAGCTTCGCGAATACGTCGTTGATGTTGCCGAGCCGGTCGCGGTGGATGTGCGCGCGCACCAGGCCGTCCGCCGCGAAATCGAGCGATTCCTGCAGATCGCGCCGCGTGCCGACGATCGACCCGCGCACGGTGATGCCGTTCAGCACGGTCGAGAAGATCGGCAGCGGGAAATCGCCCGGCGGCAAACCGTTGAGCGCCACCGTGCCGCCGCGCCGGACCATCCCGAGCGCCTGCGCGAACGCGCTGCGCGACACGGCCGTGACGAGCACGCCGTGCGCGCCGCCGATTTCCTTCTGGATCACTGTTGCGGGGTCGTCGATCGACGCGTCGATCGTCAGGTGCGCGCCCAGTTGCCGCGCCAGCGCGAGCTTGTCGGGGGAAATGTCGATGGCCGCGACGTGCAGGCCCATCGCCCGCGCATACTGCACGGCCACGTGCCCGAGGCCGCCGATGCCGGAAATCGCGAGCCACTGGCCCGGGCGCGTGTCGGTGACGCGAATGCCCTTGTAGACCGTGACGCCCGCGCACAGGATCGGCGCGATCTCGTCGAACGCGACCTGCGCGGGCAACTGGCCGACGTAGTCGGGATCGGCCAGCACGTATTCCGCGTAGCTGCCGTTCACCGAATAGCCGGTGTTCTGCTGACCGTGGCAGAGCGTTTCCCAGCCCGTGCAGCAGTACTCGCAATGGCCGCAGGCCGTATAGAGCCACGGCACGCCGACGCGATCGCCCTCGCGCACGTGCGTGACGCCCGCGCCGACCGCCGCGACGATCCCCACGCCTTCATGGCCCGGGATGAACGGCAGCGACGGCTTGACGGGCCAGTCGCCGTCGGCCGCGTGCAGATCGGTATGGCAAACGCCCGACGCCTTGATGTTGACGAGAATCTGGCCGGGCCCCGGTGCCGGAATCGGCACTTCCTCGATGCGCAACGGCGCGCCGAACGCGTGTACCACGGCTGCTTTCATGGTCTGGGTCATGCGTCGCTCCTGTCTGGTCGATGAGCGACCCAGTATCCGGTTCCGGAATCGGAGCACGTTGATACGCGTCAACGCATCGGAACGGATGCAGCAATCGACCCGACGCGCCACGATCGGCATCGTTCGACGTGAAAGCTCGAGCCGTCGATCGCTCGCCGCCCCGCCGCTCGCGCCACCCTTTCACCGCTCCGACGGAAACCCGACGAGATCCCGCCATTCGGCTTGGAATTTGACATGATATAACATATCATTTCGCGTGCTCGTCCGCCTGACGCCGTCCCGACCCGGTGGCCGAGCCTCGCCGAGCCATGTTCCAACGGGTCATTGCGCGTCATTGACGCAACAATATATCGTATCCGACGGTGACCCGCATCGCTCGTTATCCGATCCGATTCCAACCGATTCACCGACCATGCGCGACCTCCCTCGCTTACCGCTTCGCCCGCTCTCGTCCCTGTCGCTGATGCTGTTCGCCGCCGTCGCCCACGCGCAGACCGATGCACCGGGCGCGTCCGGCACGCCCGCCAACCCATCCGCGCCGCTTGCACCGATCTTCGTGACCGCGAACCCGCTCGGCGACACCGAACTGATCGCCCCGACCGTCCAGCTCTCCGGCGATGCACTGACGCGCCGCCAGGCCGATTCGCTCGGCGAAACGCTCAACGGGCTGCCCGGCGTGTCGACCACCACCTACGGGCCGATGGTCGGCCGGCCGATCATCCGCGGGATGGACGGCGACCGGATCCGGCTGCTGCAGAACGGCGTCGCGGCCTATGACGCGTCGTCGCTGTCGTACGACCATGCGGTGCCGCAGGATCCGCTGTCGATCGAGCGCGTCGAAATCGTGCGCGGGCCGGCCGCGCTGTTGTACGGCGGCAACGCGGTGGGCGGCGTGGTCAACACGATCGACAACCGGATTCCGCGCGAAGCGATCCAGGGCGTGACCGGCGCGCTCGACGCGCGCTACGGCGGCGCGAATTCCGTGCGTGCCGGCGCCGCGCAGGTCGAAGGCGGCAACGGCCGCTTCGCATTTCACGTCGACGCGTTCGATCGCGAAACGAGCAAGCTGCGGATTCCCGGCTACGCGCGCAGCAGCCAGCAACGCGCGATCGACGGTCCCGACACGCCGCAACCGGAAGGCAACGTGCCGAACAGCGACGGCCGCGTGCACGGCGGTGCGGTCGGCGCGTCGTACACGTGGGCGGACGGTTTCGCAGGCCTGTCGTACAGCGGCTACGAATCGAACTATGGCTCGGTCGCGGAAAGCGACGTGCGGCTGCGGATGCGTCAGGAACGCCTCGCGCTCGCCTCCGAGGTGCGCAACCTGAGCGGGCCGTTCACGACGCTGAAATTCGATTTCGCGTACACCGACTACCGTCACAAGGAAATCGACAACGGCGAGACGGCGACCACCTTCCGCAATCGCGGCTACGAGGCGCGCATCGAGGCGCGCCATCGCAAGATCGGGCCGTTCGAAGGCGCGATCGGCGTGCAGTTCGGCCAGAACACGTTCTCGGCGCTCGGCGACGAAATGCTCGTGCCGTCCACGCGCACCAACAGCGTCGCGCTGTTCGGCCTCGAGGAATGGCAGGTGGTCCCGGCGCTGAAGCTGAGCCTCGGCGGCCGCTTCGAGCATGTGAAGGTCGATCCCGATCCGGCCGGCGTCGAGAAATTCGCGGGCGCGCAGCCGCGCGACTTCAACGCGGGCAGCCTGTCGGCCGGCGCGCTGTTCACGCTGACGCCGGTCTGGTCGATCGCGGCGAACGTCGCCTACACCGAACGCGCGCCGACCTTCTACGAGCTGTATTCGAACGGCCCGCACGATGCGACCGGCCAGTTCCTGATCGGCAACCCGAACGCGTCGAAGGAAAAGGCCGTGTCGACCGACCTGTCCCTGCGCTATGCGAGCGGGCCGAACCGCGGCAGCGTCGGCGTGTTCTACAACCGCTTCTCGAACTACCTGACCGAGTACAACACCGGCCGCGTCGTGGACGACGACGGCGAACCGGTCGCGCCCGGCACCGACGGCTCGCTCAACGAGGCGATCTACCGCGGCGTGCGCGCGGAGTTCTACGGCATCGAGCTGGACGGCAAGTGGCGGGCATTCTCGCGGCGCGGCCACACGGTCGATCTCGAACTGACGGCCGACTACACGCACGCGCGCAACGTCGACACGGGCCAGCCGCTGCCGCGCATCGCGCCGCTGCGCGCGACGCTCGCGGCCGACTACGGTTACGGCCCGTTCGGCGCGCGCGCGCAGGTCACGCATGCGTGGTCGCAGCATCGCGTGCCCGACGACGACTTCTCGACGGACGGCTATACGTCGCTCGGCGTGATGCTGACGTACAAGTTCCGCGTCGGCCCGACGCACTGGCTCGCGTACCTGCGCGGCGACAACCTGACGAACCAGGAAATTCGCTACTCGACGTCGGTCGTGCGCGGCTTCGCCCCGCAAGGCGGCCGCAGCGTGATGGCCGGATTGCGCACCACGTTCTGACCCTCGCACGGCTCGCGGCACCCGCCGCGAGCCTTTTGCCGGCGCGCCCCCGAACCGCCCGCGCCTTTTCATTTATCCGTCAATCGATCGCATCGTTTCGCATTGAAACGCACGCCGGATCGCACCCCAATTCATCCGCAACGAAATTCCGTTATTCACCGGTAAATCAGAAAGAAATCATCAGACAATTATTATAAAGAAGATGGTTTTTGTTTTATCAGTAAAACCGGTTTCAAATCCCCCACATAACGCATTGAATAAATGCCCTCCCGACAGCTTATTGATCGGGATCAAGAATGCCCGAGCGACAAGGCTTTCTTCACTCGAAAAACGAATATCAGGGTTTTCGAAGGGTAAAGAATCATCGCGAATACCCGTTAAAGCCGGCACGAGCCCGTATCTGGTCGAACTAATAAATTCCATTTGCCAACCACACGCACGGGGGCCCAAACGTGAAAATCGCCAGAATGAGTATCAAAACGAAACTCCTCGGCGGCTTCGGCCTGCTCGCCGCGGTCGTCGTGATCGTGTCGGGCATGGCTCTCAAGGCACTGTCCGACACGAACGCCGAGTTTTCACGCTACATGAACGGCATCAACGCACGGGCGAACCTGTCCGCGCACATCCGCACCGCGGTCGACCGGCGCGCGATCGCCGCGCGCAACCTCGTGCTCGTCACCCGGCCGGCCGACGTCGAGGCCGAGCTGGTCGAGGTGAACCGCGCGCACAAGGACGTGCAGGACCATCTCGCGAAGCTCAAGGAACTCATGGCGAACGCGACCGACACCTCCGATCGCGCACGCGAACTGGTGGCCGACATCGTGCGCATCGAAACCCGCTACGGACCCGTTGCACTGCGCATCGTCGGGCTCGCGCAGGCGGGCAAGAAGGACGAGGCAACCGCCGACATCGACGACAATTGCCGCCCGTTGCTCGCGCAACTGGTGCGGGCGACCGACGCCTATGCGACTTATACGCACGAACGCGAAACCGAGATCGCGCAGGCCTTCGCGGATCGCTACACGGTCGAGCGCAACCTGCTGGCCGGCATCTGCCTGATCGCCGTCGCGATCGCCGCCTGCGGCGGCCTGTGGCTGACCCGCAAGATCACGGTGCCGATCAGCGCGGCCGTGGACGTCGCGCGCACGGTGGCGAACGGCGATCTCGGCAGCCGCATCGAGGTGCGCGGCAACGACGAAACGCGCGACCTGCTCGACGCGCTGCGGACGATGAACGAACGGCTGATCGGCATCGTCGGCCGCGTACGCGACTCGTCGAACAGCATCGCGCACGCGGTCAGCGAGATTGCGTCGGGCAACCTCGACCTGAGCCAGCGCACCGAGGAACAGGCTGCGTCGCTGCAGGAAACCGCGGCGACGATGGAGGAATTCACGTCGACGGTGTGCCTGAACGCGGAAAACGCGCAACAGGCGAGCACGCTCGCCGCGAATGCGTCGGACGTCGCGCACCGCGGCAGCTCGGTGGTCGGCCGCGTGGTCGACACGATGACGGAGATCGGCCACAGCTCGTCGAAGATCGCCGACATCACGGGCATCATCGAAGGCATCGCGTTCCAGACCAACATCCTCGCGCTCAACGCGGCGGTCGAAGCCGCGCGCGCGGGCGAACAGGGCCGCGGCTTCGCGGTCGTCGCGAGCGAGGTGCGCAATCTCGCGCAGCGCTCGTCGACGGCGGCCAAGGAAATCAAGGAACTGATCACCGCGTCGGTACAGACGATCCGCGACGGCTCGGCGCTCGCGGGCGAAGCCGGCAAGACGATGTCCGACGTCACGCAGGCCGTGGCGCGCGTGACGGACATCATGGGCGAGATCGCGGCCGCATCGGCCGAGCAGAGCCGCGGCATCGAGCAGGTGAACCTGACGATCACGCAGATGGACGAGACGACGCAGCAGAACGCGGCGCTCGTCGAGCAGGCGGCGGCCGCGTCGAAGTCGCTCGAGGCGCAGGGCCGCGAGTTGTCCGAAACGGTCGCCGCATTCCGGATGCCGTCCGGCGCACATGGCGCGTCGCCCGGCGCGCATGCGCAGGAAGCCGGCCTGCGTCACTGGCAACCGGCTGCCGCGTAACGGCGGTCGCGAACGAGACGGCGATGCGCACGCTGTTTCGCTTGTGCGCGTGCGCCGCGCTGGCGCGCACCGGACGATGCGCGGCCACGCGCGGCACGCGATGCGGCAGCGCGTCGTCGTCACCCGATAACGCGTCCGGAAGTACGCATGCACGGCGACGCGCATCGCCGCTGCGTGCGACGCGTTTCCGGCATGCGCGCGTGTAGGCCGACACGCCGCGCAGCACAGCCGCATTCCGCATCGAAGGTCAGTGCCGCCGATTCGCGTGCCGTCATGCGCGCACATGGATCGCCGACAAAATCGCCCGCCATGCGCGCCACGCGCCGCCTGGCCTTGCACACATTGCGTCCGCAGCCGTGCGCAAGTTTCGGTCCCGCTCCCGCATCGCGCGTTGCCGCGCCGTCGTCACCGATACCGCGCGACAGGCGGGTCCACCTCGTCCGTCGACACAGACTTTTAAAACGCACGAATGACGAGTATCCTAAAAAAAGCACTTCTCGACCGGACGGCGAATCGCATGCCCTGACTCCCGTCCGATCGCCATGCGGCCCCATCGTATCGCGCAGCGCGCGCCGATGGCGGCGTCTGCCTCTCGCGCCTTGGCCGCACGAACCTTCCCCCAACAATCGTCAGGAGAGCTGGTGAGCCGACTCGTCGTCGTATCCAATCGCATCGCAGATCCCCGTAAAGCCGCGGCCGGCGGCCTCGCCGTCGCCGTGAAGGACAGCCTGCAGGAAACCGGCGGCGTCTGGTTCGGCTGGAGCGGCAGGCTACGCGGCGGCGACGATCAGGCCGCGCGGGGCGACGACGTGCAGATCCAGAACGTCGGCGGCATCCAGCTCGCGACGATCGATCTCGATCCGCAGGATTACGACGCTTACTACCTCGGCTACTCGAACAACGTGCTGTGGCCGGTGTTTCACTATCGGCTCGACCTCGCGCAGTTCGACCGGCGCTTCGCCGACGGTTACCGGCGCGTGAACCAGCTGTTCGCGCGCAAGCTGAGCACGCTGCTGCGGCCCGACGACGTCATCTGGGTGCACGACTACCAGCTGATTCCGCTCGCCGCCGAGCTGCGCGCGATGGGGTGCACGAATCCGATCGGCTTCTTCCTGCACATCCCGATGCCGCCGCCGCCGATCATGGCCGCGATCCCGGAACACGAATGGCTGATGCGCTCGCTGTTCGCGTATGACCTCGTCGGCTTCCAGACCGAATCGGATCTGCTGCACTTCGAGCATTACGTCGAGGCGGAAGCCGGCGCGGCGCGGTTGCCGGACGGCCGGCTGCGCGCGTTCGGCCGCACGCTGTCGGCCGGCGCGTTCCCGATCGGCATCAACGTCGACGAGTTCGAGTCGCTCGCGCGCGATCGCGACGGCCTCGACATGTTCGAGCGGATGCGCGATGAATATTCGCGCCGCCAGTTGCTGGTCGGCGTCGACCGGCTCGATTACACGAAAGGGCTGCCGCAGCGCGTGCATGCGTTCCGCCAGCTGCTCGAACAGTATCCGGAGAACCGCGACCGCGCGACGCTGATCCAGATCGCCGCGCCGAGCCGCGAGGATCTCGGCGCGTACGACGACCTGCGGCGCGAGATGGACAGCCTGTGCGGCGCGATCAACGGCGACTACGGCGAGCTCGAATGGATGCCGATGCGCTACATCCACCGCACCGTCGCGCGCAAGCGCCTGCCGGGCCTCTACCGCGCAAGCCGGGTCGCGCTCGTCACGCCGCTGCGCGACGGGATGAACCTCGTCGCGAAAGAGTTCCTCGCCGCGCAGGACGCGGCCGACCCCGGCGTGCTCGTGCTGTCGCGTTTCGCGGGCGCGGCCGAGCAACTGAAGTCGGCGCTGCTCGTCAATCCGTACGACACGCAGGGCACCGCGCAGGCGATCCAGCGCGCGCTCACGATGCCGCTCGAAGAGCGCCGCCAGCGTCACGCGGCGCTGATGGCGATCATGCGCAAGACCGACGTGCACTGGTGGCGCACGCGCTTTCTCGAAGCGCTCACCGAAGCGGCCGAAGTGGCGGCCGCGGCCGAATCCTGACGCGCTGACGCGCGCTCACGCGCCGGTCGTCGCGCATTCGAGCACGACGCCGTTTGCATCGCGCGTCGACCGAAATCGGGATGCGCGCGCATGCTCCCGGTCACCACGCAATACGCATCGAACCGATCGAGCGCGCGCGTCGCGGCCGCGAGGCCGGCCCAGGTCCGGCCGACCGACCGGCGCACGGCCATCGCGCCCACGCACACCCTACCCGCTTCGTTCCGCACCATATCGACATCGACATGCGCGGTGTCCGGCTGCGGATCGACGTGGTGCCGCTCCAGCGCAAACGCCACGCGGCGGCTTCAGCGATCGGGGTCGTGCGGCCGGCCGTATGCGACGAAATCACGCTCGACCGCCGACGCCTGCTCCGTTTCGATCGCGCCGCCGCGCGCGCCGGCATCGTCACCGGGCGACGCCGACGTGGCCGACGACGGTTCGACGCGCCCGTCGATCAGCGCCTGCAGCGCGTCGCGCTCGAGCACCTCGCATTGCAGCAGCCGTCGCGCGATGCGTTCGAGCGCGTCGCGCCGTTCGCCGAGCGTCGCCGCGACGCGCACATGCGCATCGGTCAGCAGCGTGCGCACCTCGTCGTCGATCATGCGCGCGGTATGCTCGCTGCAGCGGCCGTCGGCGCCATGCCATGCGCCCGGCATGCCCTGGCGCGCGTCGCCGTCGTCGAACGTCGCGAGCCCGATCTTCTCGCTCATTCCGTATTGCATGACCATGTGGCGCGCCATCGCGGTCGCGCGTTCGAGGTCGTTCTGCGCGCCGGTCGACACATCGCCGAACACGAGTTCTTCCGCCACGCGCCCGCCGAGCAGCGCGTCGATCCGGTCGAGCAACTCGCTGCGCCGCAGGACGTAGCGATCCTCGGTCGGCACCTGCTGCGTGTAGCCGAGTGCGGCGACGCCCCGCGGAATGATCGACACCTTCTTCACCGGGTCGCAATGCGCGCGGCTTTCCGCGACGAGCGCGTGGCCGGCTTCGTGATATGCGATCGTCAGCTTCTCCTGCTCGTTCATCACGCGGCTCTTGCGCTCGAGGCCCGTCAGCGCGCGGTCGATCGCTTCGTCGAAATCGGCCATGCCGATCGCCGGCTTGCCGAGTTCGGCCGCATGCAGCGCCGCCTCGTTGACGACGTTCGCGAGATCGGCGCCGACGAAACCCGGCGTGCGCGACGCAAGCTCGCCGAGATCGACGTCGGCCGCGAGCTTCACGCGCTTCACGTGCACGCCGAGGATCTGGCGGCGGCCGTTCACGTCGGGCCGGTCGATCGCGATGTGGCGATCGAAACGGCCCGGCCGCAGCAGCGCGGGATCGAGGATCTCGGGCCGGTTGGTCGCGGCCATGATGATCACGCCGGAGCCGGCCTGGAAGCCGTCCATCTCGACCAGCAATTGATTGAGCGTCTGTTCGCGCTCGTCGTTGCCCGACATCGGGCCGACGCCGCGCACCTTGCCGAGCGCATCGAGCTCGTCGACGAACACGATGCACGGCGCCTTCTGCTGCGCCTGCTCGAACAGGTCACGCACGCGCGCGGCGCCCACGCCGACGAACATCTCGACGAACGCCGAGCCGCTGATCGAGAAGAACGGCACGGCCGCCTCGCCGGCCACCGCGCGCGCGAGCAGCGTCTTGCCGGTGCCGGGCGCGCCGACGACGAGCACGCCTTTCGGGATCTTGCCGCCGAGCCGCTGGTAGCGATCGGGGTTGCGCAGGAACGCGACGAGCTGCTGCAGTTCGGCCTTCGCTTCGTCGATGCCGGCGATGTCGTCGAACGTGATGCCGGTTTCCTGCTGCACGTACACGCGCGCCCGGCTCTTGCCCATCCCGGTGAAGTCCTGCAGCCCGCCGCGCTTGCGCAGCATCATGTTCCACACGAACACGAGCAGCATGAGCGGCAACAGCCACGATGCGAGCGACGCGATCCAGCCGGTGTCGGGCGTGCCGTGATAGCGGATGCCGGCGGCGGTCAGCGTGTCGATCAGGTGTTCGTCGGTCACGCGGCTGGTCGTGAAGCGCCACGGTGTGCCGGCCTGCTGCACGACCGCGGCGTCGGACGCCGGCAGCAGCGTGCCGGCCTGCGGCATCTTCAGCGTGCCCGAGATCGACGCGGGGCCGACCTCGAGATCGTCGACCAGCCGCGCGGCGACGAGCCGGTGGAAATCGCTGTATGCGATCGGTGTCGACGTCGGATGCAGCATCAGCAACTGCGCGGCGAACAGCACGAAGAAGCCCGCCGCGATCAGCAATCCCGGGTAGTCGAATTTCCTGTCCATGGCATCGGGCCGGCCGTATCTGCTGCGCGGCGTGCGCTCACGCCGGCACGCGCGCGAAACCGGTACGCGGCCGCGGCAGCCATGCGAAAACGCCATGCATCCACGTCATCGTCGCCTCGCTGTCTCGCGTCGTTCGTCGCATCGATGCCGCCTCGGCAACCCGTGGGCCGGCGTCGCCGGGCGATCCTCGCCCGGGCGGCGCGCCGCGACGCGCCGCCCCTGATTCCAGTCTAGTTCGCGCGTGGACGTCGCGCAGCGCTCGCGGCGCAAGCGTCGAATCGTCCGACAAACGGCTTTCATCCGCCCCCTTGCCGCGCTATAGTCGCGTTCATGACATTTTTGTGACAGTCACATCGTGCCGCCGCGCGCGATGCCGGCCGTTGCATCCCGCGCCGCATTCGCCGCAGCCCGCGCGGCGCCGGGCGCGCATCGAACGATCAGCCCACCCG
>NZ_JACCQA010000061.1:0-24031 GCF_015712215.1 Burkholderia sp. 9779_493 | reverse complement strand
GTGCGGGCCGCCTTCGACTGGAAATCAGCGATGAACCAGTTTGCTATCCTGTTCGGCGAGCGATTCACGCAGGCGCGTGGATAACCTGTTGTTCAACCGCCTCGCCCACAAAAATGCGGACAGGTTCCAACAACTTCGCGCACGCGGCGTCGACGCAAATGCAACGCCCAGAATGGTACGCGGCCAAACGCGGCGTCTTTCGAAGCAGGCAGCTATTTGGGGGACGCTACAAGAGACCCCAATACGCTCTCCCGTAATCGACGACAGGACGCGCCATGACTTGTGGAAAGCACATATCGAAACCTTGAGCGCCTGGCACCAAATTGCACGCACATTGGCTAACTCCAATGTCCCCAAAGATCGGGCAATGGCGATAGGCGTCGTAGAGTTCGTACGGCAAATGCCCATTTGCTCATTGGGCCCAACGAACAGGCCGCAAGTCCCGGGCTCACTGCCATGGCCGACCCAGTCGACGGAGCGAGGGCGTTCGCCAGCGGTACCAGACCTGCAACTGGACAGAAGTCGCCTGCCATCATTAGATGTTGAGCGCTGATGACTGACCGCCACACGGGCACATGAACAAAGGACAGTGAACCCGCGGCACACCGACGAATGCGGCCATCGCGGACATCATCGCTCAGCAGACGGCTTCGGCGGCTCACGCCCCGCAAGTCGTCACTCTTGAATTGACTGCGCGGAATCGGCGTCGATATAACGCGGCTTCGCGTTCTGCAAGTCGCGCGTGTTCTTCTGCACAGCCACCGAGCCGAACAGCGCGAGCACGAACGACATCGCATAAAAGCCCTTCTCGCTCAACTGCAGCGTCGCGTTGAACAGGCCGACGATCAGCAGCGCGATCGACAGCAGCAGCGCGATCCAGCTGAGGCCGTAGTAGATGCCGGTGACGGGAATGCCTTCCGCGCGATCGCGCACGCTCTTCTGCAGCGAGATCGCCGCATAGAGGCCGAACACCAGCACGGTGAAGTAGTAGCCCTTCTCGTTGAGCTGCATGCCGGCGTTCCAGAGCCCGATTAGGAAGGCTGCGAAACCGGCGAGCAGCGCGGCCCACGATGCGGCCACGAACGCGAACGACGGTTGCTGGATGGTGGTCTGGTTCATTGCTGTGCCCTCTCTTTCTTGTTGTTCGAAGTCGTTGTCATTGAACTGCGTTTTGCGCATGGTAGCAGCTTTGGCGCGCGTCACGACGGGCACGATTGCATGCTCACGTTTCGCGCCGCGCGCGCCGCCAGCGCCCCGGCGTCGTGCCGAGCACCGCGCGAAACGCCTTGCCGAACGCGGCCTCGGACTGGTAGCCAACCGCCTGGCCGATTTCCGCCTGTCCGCGCTGCGTGTCCTGCAGCAGCGCGCACGCATGCATCATCCGGATCTGCGCGACGAACGCGCCGACGCTCATCCCCGCCTTCTCGCGGAAATGCCGCGCGTAGGTCGCACGCGACATCGCCGCCGCGGCGCCGAGCGATTCGACCGTCCACGGTTGCGCCGGCGCCTGCAGCACGGCCTGGACCGACGGGCCGAGCCGCGCATCGGCCGCGAGCGCGAGCCAGCCGGACGGCACGCGCGCGCCGCGACCGTATGCGCGCAACGCATAGGCGAGCAGCGCCTGCCCGAGCGCATTCACGATCGCGCCAGCGCCCGGCTGCACGTTCGACGCCTCGGTACGCAGCACACTCGTCAGCAGTTGCAGCGGCACGGCCCCCGAGGTGTCGCGCAACCCGACGTGCAATACCGGCGGCAGCGTACGCATTAGCAGTTCGCCCGCGCCGCGTGCATAGACGAACCGCCCGCAGAGCAGATCCACGCTCGCGTTGCCTGTTGCGGCCGGATCGACATTCGACTTGACCGGCAGCACCGCACCGTCGCCGGCCCCCGAATCGCGCAGCGGCGCGAGCGGCTTCGACCGGTGGCCCGCTGCGTCGAGCAGGTCGTGCGCGCCACCTGCAGGCAGCAGCACGAAATCGCCGTCGGCGAGTTGCAGCGTGCGCCCGTCGGCGGCGCGCAGCCGGCAGGTTCCAGCCAGCACCAGGTGGAACGCCGCCTCGCCGGGCGGCAGCGGATCGTGCGGCATCGCGAACGGGCCGTCGAGCAAGCACCGCACGTCGAGCTCGACATGGCTGCGCCCCAGCGACAGCAGTTGACTCAATGCATCCATGAGACGATTGCGCTAAAAATTGACACTCTAACGTATCGAAACCCTCAGCGCGAGCGATCAGAATAGCCTTGCATCGCACGAGATCGCGGCATCCGCCGCCCTCCTCACTCTTCTCGAAAAGGACGCATCATGCTGAACTGGAACGAATACCGGAAGGAACTCTCGACGCGTATCGGCGACATCGCCAAGCTGTCGCCCGATACGCTGGCCGGCTACAAGGCGCTGTCCGGCGCCGGGGCCAAGACGGGCCATCTCGACGCGAAGACGCGCGAGCTGATCGCGCTCGCGGTGGCCGTCACGACACGCTGCGACGGTTGTATCGCCGTGCACACGGCCGAAGCGGCCAAGCATGGCGCGACCAAGGAGGAAGTGGCGGAAGCGCTCGGCGTCGCGATTGCGCTGAATGCCGGCGCGGCGCTCGTCTATTCGGCGCGGGTGATGGACGCGCTCGGCGACTGAGCCGGCGGGTGCGGCACGATCAGCGGGCCGCACCGCATTGCATCGTATGGCGTTGCGTGGTGCCCGGCCGCACGGCCGGGCGGCTGCGCATCGCGCGTACGGGCCCGCCACGTATGACGATTGTGGGCGACTTGCCTGGACGCGCCTGCGTCGCGGAGTCGGCTACCATGCGCGAACGATACATCGTGAAGGAGCGCTTCATGTGCCGCTGGCTCGCCTATACGGGTAATCCGATCCATCTGGAAACCGTGCTGTTCCGCGCGAAGCATTCGCTGATCGATCAGAGCCTGCATTCGGAGCTGGGCGCCACGACCACCAACGGCGACGGCTTCGGCATCGGCTGGTACGGGCATCCCGACGAACTCCCGTTCCGCTATCGCTCCGTGCATCCCGCGTGGAACGACCGCAACCTGCGCGAAGCCGCGCGTGCGATCCGCTCGCGGATGTTCATCGCGCATATTCGCGCGGCGACCGACACGCCCGTTCAGGAAACCAACTGCCATCCGTTCCGCCACGGCCGCTGGCTGTTCGCGCACAACGGGCTGATCCGCGATTTTCACAAGCTGCGCCGCGACTTGACGATGAAGGTCGATCCCGCGCTGTTCCCGACGCTCGAAGGCTCGACCGATTCCGAGTTGATGTTTCGCCTCGCGCTGACGTACGGCCTCGAGCAGGCGCCGCTGCCCGCGCTCGAACGGATGGTCGGTGTGGTCGAGGAAACCGCCGCGCGGCATCGCGTCGCCGACCCGCTCAACATGACGATCTGCGCGACCGACGGCGAACGGATCGTCGCGGTGCGTTACTCGAGCGAGCGGCAATCGCGCTCGCTGTTCCACAGCACATCGTTCAAGCATCTGCACGAGCTGTATCCGCACAACCCGCGTATCGCCGAAGCCGGCGATGATGCGTTCATGGTCGTGTCGGAACCGCTCGTCGACCTGCGTGGCGCGTGGGAGGAAGTGCCGGAAGGGATGGCGATCGTCGCGCATGGCGCGGATGTGCAGCAGCGGCCGTTCGGGCCGCGGCACAAGTAGCGCCCCGCGGTCCTGACGGAATCGAGCTTCTTCAGATGACGAATACTTCAGCACCACAAGGCAATTGCGGCGAGCCGGTTATGAGAAAGCCGGCGCCCGATACTGCCCAACAATCGGAAGCAATGCAAATCATCGCCCGACAAACGATCGAGTAACGCGCCTCGGATAACGCCCCAATTCGATAATGAGTGACGGAGTCGCCCGACGAAAACGGACGTCGTGCACGTGGTTTTCGCTGAATAAAAATTTAATACTCTTGCGTTTTGATTCCCCCGGAACCAAGACGAAAATCGGCTCTGGGTCGAGAACATATTACGAAGAATTTCTGCGACACTTCGAAGGCAGCCGTTGCTATTCGTCCAACGATTCCGACACAAATCGCCCGCTCCCGTTGCCCTCATGGCGCCGGGCCTGATCGGAACGCACCGCAAATCCGGCAGGGCGATGAAAAAGGGGCGGACATTTTACGGATGTTCCACCTCATCGACGACACGCGATTATTTCGAATTATTACGATGAATCGGCAATCGTTACCGGGCGGTTCGAGTCCGCACGCCGTTGCACCTACCGAAGGCAAAGGTCTTATTCCTGATTAAAATATTCAAGTTACATTTTTTGGAAAGGAACGTTACAATTCGCCGACGGACGAATCCATATCTCAAAAAGTAGCAAAGCAGTTCCGGCACATCGACTCCGAGATGACTCAAGATCTCCAAAACCCTCTTCCTGTCATGCTGACGGGTGATCAATCCGTGCTTTCCAGCATGAAGCAAGATCATGCCTTCGTGGTATGGCTCACCGGTGTCTCCGGTGCCGGTAAATCGACGCTCTCGAATCTACTGAAGGAACAACTCGATGCGCGCGGCCTTCGGTCTTTTCTGCTGGACGGCGACCAGCTTCGCGAGGGATTGAATCAGGACCTGGGATTCAGCGATGCAGACCGCCACGAGAACATTCGCCGAACGGCCGAGGTCGCGCGCCTCATGGTGGATGCCGGGCTCATCGTCATCGTTGCGCTGATCTCCCCGTTTCAGGAGGCGCGCGCCAAAGCACGCGCGCGTTTTCCGCAGGGCATGTTCTTCGAAGTCTTTGTCGACGTTGCGCTGAATGTGGCGGAAGCGCGCGACCCCAAAGGGCTGTATGCGCTGGCAAGACAAGGGACCATCCGGCAATTCACCGGCATCGAATCGACCTATGAAAAGCCGGTATTACCTGACGTGCATGTGCGCACGGGCGAAGCAAGTCCGCTGGAATGCGTGCACGCGATCATGCGGAAATTGCCGTTGAACGGCTGATACGAACACGGTCACCAGCTCGTCTGCGCGTCTACTGCCGTCATCTTTTCCGGCGCGCTATTTTGGCGAGCGACGGCTAAACTGCCTGCCTTACGCCACACCGGCCCACTGTCATGGTTGGCCGCGGCCCGCAAACCTCATCCGAACCGAATCAAGCTCACCCGGCAACCTGCGCGAACGCGCGCGCCGTCGCGGCAGCGCGACGAACCCCAGGCGTTCGTACAGCGCCCGCGCGCGCACGTTGCGCGTCAGCACGTCGAGCACGACATCGCGATCGCCATCGGCCGGCAACGCGCCGGTATCCAGCGCATCGCGAAACAGCGCGCTGAAAACGCCGGTGCCGCGCTGACGTTCATCCGTCGCGCAATGCGCGACGAGGATCTGCGAACGCTTCGGCGCCGGGAGTTCCGTTTCGAGGATCAGCCCGCGCAGCAACTGGCCGATCGTGCGGCGTACGCCAAAGAAACGCGCGAGCGCCCATACGATGTGCACGTCGTCGAACGTCGTTCGCCGCCCGTCGTGAATCGCCATCACCGCGAGCACCGCGCCATCGTCGGCCACTGCGACGCGATGCCGGCGCCACGAGAAACGTCCGTGGCGCGACCGGAACGCCTGCTGCAGAAACGCGATACAGCGCGCGTCGCTTTCGCCGAGAAAGAAGCCGAATTCGGCCACGCCGGACGCGAACACGAGCGACGCGCACGCGGCCGCGTCATCCGCACCAGCCGCGCGACACCGCGCCGGTTCGCCGGCGTGCGGCACCGCGTGCGCGACCGCGGCGGCCTGCGTCACGCGCCGCGCCCCGCGAGGCGCGACAACACGGCGACCGTCCGGCTGATCTGCTCCGGCTCATGCGTCGAGCAGATGAAAAAGCGCAGGCGCGCGGCCTTTTCCTCGACGGCCGGATAGAAGATCGGCTGCACGTTGATTCCTTCGTCGAACATCGCATTCGCCCACTGTGCGGCCTTCAGCGAACTGCCCGTGATCACCGGCACGACCGCGTAGCCGGCGCTCGTGCCCGTATTCAGCCCGGCGGCACGTGCCTCGGTCAGGAACTGCCGGCCGCGCGCCTGCAGTCGCGCGACGCGCTCCGGCTCGGCCTGCAGGCGTTCGAGCGCGGCCAGCGACGCTTCGGCGAGCGTCGGCGCGAGCCCGACGCTGTACAGGAAACCCGGCGCCAGATGGCGCAGCATGTCGACGAGCGGCTGGCAACCGGCGATGAACCCGCCGCAGCCGGCCAGCGTCTTGCTCATCGTGCCCATCCACATGTCGACCTGGTCGGGCGCGACGCCGCAATGCTCGCGGATGCCCTTGCCGGTCGCGCCGAGCACGCCGAGCGAATGCGCCTCGTCGACCAGCAGGAACGCCCCGTGGCGCGTCTTCACGTCGACGAAGCGCTGCAGATCGGGGAAATCGCCGTCCATGCTGTACAGCCCCTCGATCGCGATCAGCACGTGCCGGTATTCGCGGCGCACGCGCGACAGCAGCTCGTCGAGCGCCTGCCAGTCGTTGTGCGGAAAGCTCAGCCGCTTCGCGCCGCTCAACTGCGCGCCCTGCACGATGCTGTTGTGCGCGAGCGCGTCGTGGACCACCAGATCGCCGGGGCCGAACAGCGCCCCGATCACGGTCACGTTGGTCGCATGGCCGCTCACGAACGCGACGCAATCGTCGGTCTCGTAGAACGCGGCGAGCGCACGCTCGAGCGCGCGCTGCACCGGACGCTCGCCCGCGACCATCCGGCTCGCCGAGGCCGAGGTGCCATAGCGATCGATCGCGGCTTTCGCGCGCGCGGACACCGCCGGATCACCGGCCAGGCCCAGATAGTTGTAGTTTGCGAAGTTCAGGTATTCACGGCCGCCGATCTGCGTGGTCGCGCCGGCGACGCCGTCATGCACACGGAAAAACGGCGAGTCGACCCGCAGTTTCTCGCCCATCTCGCGCATGATCCGGACCTGCTGATACTGCGGCATCGATTCGAAGCGGCTGCGTGCCGACGCGGTCTGCGCAGCCGGCGTGCCGGGCACGCCGGGCGCCGCCGCGGCGTCGGTCGCGCGCTCCAGTTGCCGTTTCAGCGCTTTCGCCGCCAGTTGCTGGCGAAGATGCTCTCCCAGTGCCATTGCGTCCTTCGCTCTATCTCGAAAAGACGCTATGTTACGCCGCGTATCTTGAAAAAGTGTGGTTTCAGGTCTCGAAAAACTCGGCCCACTCCCACGCATCGGGCGCGGCCAAGAGCGCATCGACCAGCCGGAAATTCATCTCATGACTCGGCCGCAGCGCGCTCACGCGCGCGAGCAGCGGCGCACCGGCCAGCGCGAGATCGCCGACCAGGTCGAGCACGCGGTGCCGGACGAATTCCTCCGGCAGCCGCATCCCGCCCAGCACGCGATTGCCGACGATCGACGCGGTGCACGACGGCCGCGCGCCGCGCAGGATCGGCACACCACGAAGATAGCCGGCGACGATCGCGGGCACGGCCCACTTCACGCGCCCGTACGAGCGCGACGGTGCGATGTCGGTCGCAAACGCGGCCGGCGTCAGCGCGCCGTCCCAGTGCATGTCGCCGAAGCCGCGCAGGTCGTTGCGCACGCTCAGTTCGTAACGCGGCGCCGGCTCGATCCGCATCTCGCGCCGCTGGTTGCCGTCGCCGTCCGTGACGACGAGCGGCCGCAGCACGCGGATGAAGCGTTTCGGCGCATCGAGCGCGACGCGGCCGCACGCGCGGATCGCGTCCACCCACGGCGTGGCGCTGCCGTCGAGAATCGGCACCTCTTCCGCGTCGAGCTCGACGATCGCGTGATCGATCTCGCACGCGAGCAGCGACGCGAGCAGGTGCTCGATCGTGCGCACGCCGATGCCATCGGCATTGCGCAGCATCGTGCAGAGCGGCTGCGCGCGGCGCAGCGCGGGGTCGACCGGCAACGTCGCGAGCGTGCGCCCGTGCTCGACCCGACGGAACACGATGCCCGTCACGCCGTCTTCCGGATGCGCAGGCAGAATCCGCACGCCGACCCGGCGCCCCGTATGCAAGCCGTGCCCGTCGATCGTCAGCGGGCGCGCCAGCGTGCCCTGCCGCGTCGCCCAGCCGGTCGGCGCGCTCACCGCGCGACCTCCAGCGACGGCGATACCTGCTCGGCAACCGGCGCCGACTGCGCATCGAGCATCGCGCGCGCTTCGCCGTCGATCGCATGCTTCGCGGCGAGTGCCGCGACGGCCTCCTGCGCGGCATCGGCCGCCGACGCGACATCGCAGCCGGCATCGGCCGACGCGCCGATCGAATCGACGATGCGGCCAGCCAGCGTCGTCACCGACGCCCCTTCCGCGATCGCCATCACCGACAGCTTGACCTCGAACGCCTCCTCGACCGCGAGGCCGAGCTCCATCCCCATCAGCGAATCCATGCCCATGTCGAGCACCGATTTGTCGAGCGCGATGCGATCGGGCGTCATGTGCAGAATCCGCGCGATCTGCGCCTGCAGCGTTCGCGCCACCAGCGCGATGGCTTCGTCGCGCGGCAGCGCGAGCACTTCTTCACGCAGTTGCGTGCCGCCGTCGCGCGCATCGCCGCCCTTCGCCTGCGATTGCAGCAGCGCGTACCGGCGCGCCTTCGCGGCCGGCATTCCGCGCGCCACCGCGTGCCAGTCGAGCCGCACCACCGCTTCGCCGGCCGCACCCGCCACCAGCACGCGCTCGAGCGCGGCCATCGCCTCGTCGGACGTGATCGACGCGCCGCCGATCCGCGACTGCAACGCTTCGCGCGTATCGGCGTGGCGTGCGAGGAAGCCGACGTCCTCGAGCGGCCCCCACGCCATGAACGTGCCGGGCAAGCCTGTCGCGCGGCGATGTTCGACCAGCGCCTCGAGGAAGGTGTTGGCCGCGACGTAGTTCGATTGCCCCGGATTGCCGAGATAGGTCGTCGCCGACGAATAGACGACGAACAGGTCGAGCGGCAGCCCGCGCGTCGCGCGATGCAGGTTCCACGCGCCCGCCACCTTCGGCGCGAGCACCGCGGCCATCCGCGCGTCGTCGAGATTGCGCACGAGGCCGTCGTCGATCGACATCGCGGAATGCAGCACGCCCTTCAGCGGATGGGCGCCTCGGACGATCGCGGCAATCATCGCGTCGACCGCCGCGGCGTCGGTCACATCGCACGACACGACGTCGACGGTGACACCGAGCGTGTCGCGCCAGCGCGCCACCTCCTCGCGCGCCGCGGCGGCGAGTTCGCCGGAACGGCTCGCCAGCGTCAACCGGCGTGCGCCGTGCTCGACCATCCAGCGCGCGCTCGCGAAGCCCAGGCCGCCCGTGCCGCCGACCACCAGGTAAGCGCCATGCGGATCGAGCGCGAGCGCTTCTGCCCGCGCGACGCCGCGCGTCGGCGCGGGCGTGCCCGACGGATAGGTCACGAGCACCTTGCCGATCTGGCGCGCCTGCTGCATGTAGCGAAACGCATCCTCGGCCCGCTCGGCCGGGAACGCGCGATACGGCAACGGATGCAGCACGCCTGCCGAGAACAGCGCCATCACTTCGCCGAACAGCCGCGCGGTCAGCTCCGGCAACGCACCCATCAACTGGTCGGCGTCGATGCCGAAATAGCTGATGTTGTTGCGGAACGGCCGCAGCCCGATATGGCTGTTTTCGTAGAAATCGCGCTTGCCGAGTTCGAGGAAACGGCCGAACGGACGCAGCGTATCGATGCTGCGCACCATCGCTTCGCCGGCGAGCGAATTCAGCACGATGTCGATGCCCTCGCCGCCCGTCATCGCGCGAATCTGGTCCGCGAACGCCAGGCTGCGCGAATCGAGCACGTGATCGGCGCCGAGCAGGCGCACGAACTCGCGCTTCTCGTCGCTACCGGCCGTCGCGAACACTTCCGCGCCGAAGTGGCGCGCCAACTGGATCGCGGCGATCCCGACGCCGCCCGCGCCGCCGTGCACCAGCACGCGCTCGCCGCGGCGCAGCCGCGCGAGTTCGACGAGTGCGTAGTACGCGGTGAAGAACGTCGTCGGCACGGTCGCCGCTTCCTCGAACGACAGGCGTTCGGGTTTCGGCGCGATGGCCTGCGCGCGCGTCCTGACACGCGTCGCGAACGACGCCGGCGCGAAGCCGAGCACCGCATCGCCCGGGGCGAACTTCGTCACTGCCCTGCCCACCCGGACGACGCGGCCTGACAATTCCATGCCGATCGTCGCGCCCGCGAAGCCGGTCTCGACCGCCTCATCGGACAGGAGCCCCATCGCATACATCACGTCGCGGAAATTCAGGCCGGTGGCCACCGGCTCGATCTCCACCTCGTCGTCGCCCAGCGCGCTTTCCGGCAGCGCGAACCATTCGAGATTGCGCAACGAGCCCGGTGCGTCGAATGCCAGCACCGACGCGCGTGCAATCGCGCCGTCGCTGCGCGCCGCGGCCTGTGCGGCCGTCAGCATGCGCGGTACCAGCCGCCCGTGCGCGCTCAGCACGACTTCTTCCTCGACCGCCGCGCCGGTCAGCTCGCGAATCAGCGCATCGGGAATCCCGTTCGCCGCGGGGTCGACGTCGATCAGGCGGCACGCGAGTTCGGGATGCTCGTTCGCCAGCACGCGACCGAGGCCCCACAGCGTCGCCTGTTCCGGATGCGCGTTCGCGGCGCCGGCGAACGGCGCGCCGCCGCGCGTGACGACGGTCAGCCGCGTGGCCGCGTTCGGCTGCGCACCGAGCGCGCGCACCAGCGCCGCCAGCGCGATCACGCCGTGACGCAGCGCCGCCATCAGGACGTCTCCGGTCGTCGTATCGGCAAGCGGCGTTTCCGGTGCGCAAAACACGACATGCGCGGGCTGCCCGACCGGCAACGACGCGATCGCATCGGCTGCGTGCGTGAAGTCGACGATGTCGGCCGGATAGCCGGCGTGCGCGAGCGCATCGGCCAGTTTCCCGCCGAAACCGCCGGCCTCGGCCGGGGCGTGCATCACGAGCCATTGTTCGCTGCGGGCGAGCGTATCGAGATCGCTCGCGTCGCTGCCGCGCTGCGTGGCCGACGTGCTCGCCGGGTTGCGCGCGACGACGAACGTCGGCGTGCCGTCCAGATCCAGCGCCTGCTCGACATGCCGCACGACGTCGGCAAAGCCCGCACGCGCGAGCGCCGCCTCGAGATCGGTCGGCGCCAGCGGGGCGGGTTCGTCAGCTTCCGTCAATACCGCCTGCGGGGCGAACACGATGTCGGAGAAACGGCCGCGACGCGACTCCGCCAGCAGCAGCAAGCCGCCCGGCGCGAGCCACGAGCGCATCGCATTCAGTGCATCGGCCAGATCATGCCGACCGCTCAGCGCGCGGTTCGCGACGATCAGGTCATAAGGCCCGGCATCGTCGGCGGACAGCGACAGCCGTTCGCCCGGCTGCAGCGCGACCGTACGCACCGCGGCTTGCTCATCCGTATCGAACCCGGCCAATTGGCCGGGCGTCGCTGCGATCGTGTGATCGCAGCGCGCGGCGGCGAGATGCATGCCGAGCGTCTGCAGCACGTCGCCGTCCGTCGCGCCCAGTTCGAGCACCCGCAGCCGGCGCGTCGGTTGCCACGCGTCGACCGCCTGCTCGACACCGGCCGCCAGCAGCGCATGCACGTGCTGCCAGGTCGGCGATGCGGCAAGCAACTGTTCGACCAGGCTGTGACCGGTCGGCGACAGCCAGCGTGCATCGTCCTTCGCGCCGCTCAGCACGTCGGGCAACGCCGCGCCGCAATGGGCAAGCAGCGTCAGCTCGGCCACGTGCCCCGGCGATTCGGCCAGCAGCCCGCGCCACAGGTCGTCGAGCGGCGGCAGCGCCGCGCACGCCGCGTCGTCGCGAACGAGACGCGCGCCGTCACGCACGGCAAGACCGTCCTCGACTAGCATGTCCGCCAGACGCGCGGCCAGCGCCGCCCGCTCCGGTGCGGGCTGCCACGTGCCGGCGAACACGCCGAGCGCATCGAACGCACGGAGCACGTACAGGCTTGCCAGCACGTCGAGCAGCGGCAGAATCTCGGTCAAATGCTGCGTCCGACGGCCGTCGAGCCCCGCGGCATCGACGCGCGCGACCGCTTGCGCGAGCAACGTGTCGGGCGCCGGCAACGCGGCTGCGTCGACGTCGGTCGGCAACGGCATCTCTTCGAGGCGGTAGACGAAACGCGAAGGCAGGTTCTGGCGGCGGCCGACGAGGTCCACGCGCCGGAACCGGCAGCCACCGAGCCGCGCGACGATCGCGCCCTGCGCGTCGAGGAATTCGAACTGCGCGACGATCGAATGCGGGCTACGCCGATCGATCCGCGCGAGCACGCGGGCGACCGTGTCGCCGCGCAGGTAGTCGACCCGGCCGATCTGCACCGGCACGTAGGCCGGGTGCTCGCCATCGCGTGCATGCGCCGCCAGCAATGCGAACAGCGGATGAAAACCGCTGTCCATCAGCGCCGGATGCAGCAGATAGGCGGACAGCGCCCGCGCATCGCCGCACTCGGCCGGCGCGGCGACCTCGGCCAGCGCGGCGTCCTCGTCCGCGGCGACCCGCACGGTGCGCACCCAGCGGAACGCCGGCCCGTAGCCGAGGCCGATCGCCGCCGTATTCGCATACAGCGTGTCGCCGTCGGCAGCCGGCAGCGCGAGCAGGTGCTCGAGCGTCGCGGCCGGCACGACGCTCGCGGCGCCGAGCGCGTTACCGCTTTCGAGCATCCGCCCCGTCACGTTCAGCGTCCATGCGCCGTCGGACATCCGGTCGCGCGTCTCGATCGTAAACGTCGCGGTGCGCGGCTCGATCACGAGCCGGAACAGCTTCGCCTGCTGCGGCTGGAACACGACCGGCGTGCGGATCTCGACGTTTTCGAGCGCCGCATCCGGCGTATCGAAGAAGGTGCGCGCCGCGGCGAGCGCCATTTCCACGTAGCCGGCGCCCGGGAATGCCACGCCGCCGTCGACGACGTGATCGGCCAGCATCGGCAGCTTCGCCGGATCGAGCTGGTTTTCCCAGCCGAATGCGTGTTCGTGCAGCCGATAGCCGAGCAGCGGATGCTCGCGGCGGCGATTGACGAGACCATAGCCCTCGACGGTCGGCGTCAGCCAGAAGCGGTCGCGCTGCCACGGATACGACGGCAACGCCGCGCGCGCCGCGCCGGGCGCGAAGCGGTCGGGATCGACGTTCGCGCCGTGCGCGATCACCGCGAGAATCGCGTGCCGCAACGTCGCCGCGCTGCCGTGGTCGCGCTTGAGCGTCGGCAGCACCGCGCCGGTCACGCCGGCGGCCGTCAACGCCTGCTTCACGTAGGTGCGCAGGATCGAATGCGGCGACACTTCGACGAACACCCGGACGCCCTGCTCGATCAGGTGCGCGATGCCGTCGCCGAAGCGCACGGGCTCGCGAATATTGCGCCACCAGTAGCGCGCATCCAGTTCGTTGCCCGCGAGCGCGCCGCCGGTCACGGTCGATACGAACGTGCCGTTGCCCGGTTGCGGCCGCAGGCTGGCCAGTTCGGCCAGCACGACCGGCTCGATGCGATCCATGTGGCTGCTGTGGAACGCATAGTCGAGATCGAGCATCTGGAAGAACTTGCCGCTGCCGCGCAGCGCCGCCTCCAGCGCCTGCAAGCCCTGCAGCTCGCCCGCGAGCGTCACCGCGTCGGGGCTGTTGATGCCGGCCACCTCGACCCGGCGCACCAGCCCGTGGCGCGCGATCAGCTCGCGCGCGGCCGCCTCGCCGATGCCGACAGCCGCCATCCGGCCGCTACCACGCGTCATCGCCTGTGCGCGGCTGCGGATCTTGATCACGCGCACCGCGTCGGCGAGCGACAGCGCACCCGTCACCCACGCCGCTGCAATTTCGCCGACGCTGTGGCCGATCGCCGCGTCGTAGCGCATGCCGCGCGCGTCGATCACACGAATCATCCCGACCTGGATCGCAAACAGCAGCGGCTGCGCGTTCTCCGTCGCGGCGAGCCATTCGGCGCCCGCGCCGGCCAGCCATTCCGCGCTCGGACCGCCGCGCATCACGTCGACGAGCGACGGGCTGCCGTCCTCGCACCACAGCGCGTCGACTTCGTCGAGCGCCGCACGGAAAACCGCGTTCTCCGCATAGAGTTCGTTGCCCATCCCGACCCACTGGCAACCATTGCCCGAGAACACGAGTGCGGTACGCAGCGCGTCCGCGGGCGCCTGGCCGGTTGCCACGCAGGCCGGCAGCCCTTCCTGTGCCGGCTGGGCCAGTGCCGCCAGCGCCGCGCGGCCTTCGGTTGCATCGACCGGCGCGACGATCGCGCGATGTTCGAGCCACTGGCGACGACGGGCGGCCGCGGCGGCCAGCGCCTGCCAGTCGCCGCCGTTCTCGAGCACGGCCAGATAGCGGCCTGCGAGTGCCGCGAGCGCATTCGCGCTGCGAGCGGTCAGGACGAGCGGCGACGGTTGTGCATGAGCCGGCTCGGGCGCTGCCGTCGGCACGTCGTTTGCGACCGGCGCCTCGGTCAGTACGACGTGGGCGTTCGTTCCACCGAAGCCGAACGAGTTGACGCCGACCGTCAGCGGTGCGCCGCCCGCGTCGAGCGGCATGTAGCGATCGACGACACGCAGACGGCCGCCGTCGAAATCGATCCCGGGATTGGGCGTGACGAAGTGCAGCGAGCGCGGCACCGCGCGATGCTTCAGGCACAGCACGGCCTTCAGCAGACCGGCCATGCCGGACGCCGTCTCGAGGTGCCCGATGTTGGTCTTCACCGACCCGATCAGCAGCGGACGATCGGCCGGGCGCTCGCTCGACACGACGTCGATCAGCGCGCGTGCCTCGATCGGATCTCCCACTGCCGTACCGGTGCCGTGCGCCTCGAGATAGGCGAGCGACTGCGGATCGATGCCGGCGCGCGCGTACACGCTGCGCAGCAGCGACGCCTGCGCGGCCGCGCCCGGCACGCTGATCCCGCCCGGCGAGTGGCCGACCGAGTTCACGCCGGAACCGGCTATCACTGCGTGGATCGTGTCGCCGTCGGCCAGCGCGCGATCGAGCGGCTTGAGCAGCACGAATGCGCCGCCTTCCGAGCGCACGTAGCCGTCGCCGGTCGCGTCGAATGCGCGGCAACGACCGCGCGGCGACAGCATCGACGCCTTCGAGAAGCTGACGAAGCCGAACGGATGCAGCAACAGGTTGACGCCGCCCGCGAGCGCCACGTCGGCTTCACCGGACTGCAGCGCCTTGACGGCTTGATGGAGGGCGACGAGCGACGACGAGCAGGCGGTGTCGACCGACATGCTCGGGCCGCGCAGATCGAACAGGTAGGACACGCGGTTCGACGCGATGCTCAGCGTATTGCCGGTCGCCGAATACGGATCGATCACGTTCAGATCGTCCATGTTGCGGTTGCCGTAATCCGTGCCGGCCACGCCAACGAACACGCCGCAGTTGCTGCCGCGCATATCGGCCGGGCGCACGCCGGCGTCCTCGAACGCTTCCCATGCGAGTTCGAGCAGCAGGCGTTGCTGGGGGTCCATCTGGGCCGCTTCGCGCGGCGAAATGCCGAAGAACGCGGCGTCGAAGCCGGCGACGTTGTCGAGCACGCCGGCCGCGAACGTGTAGCTCTTGCCCGGTTCGCGTTTGGACGGGTGCTGGTAGAAATCGGTACCGAAGCGGTCGGCGGGGATTTCGGTCACTGCGTCGCGTTCGTCGCGCAGCAGTTGCCAGAAGTCGCCAAGATTGTTCGCGCCCCCGGGAAACCGACAAGCCATCCCAATTATTGCAATCTTACTGTTCATCTTTTATGTCGCTTTCTCGGATGCGTGCGGCTGTTCCGCGCGATTTCCGTCATCTTGTACCACATGCAAAAGTACCGACCCAAGCTCTTCGGCTGCCAAATTCCGGCATTCGGGCGTGTCCGTGCCGTAATTTCGCCAAATGAAGTAGTCGCTGGTTTGCGGGGAAACGCCCAGCTTATCGAATACGTGAGGCAGAGCGGGAACGTGATCGCCGTAAAAACAAACGACTGTTTCACGATCGCTGGTACGCAAATGATCGAGCAGGCGCCCGATCATTGCGTCTGCATTTTCAATGTGCCGCAGGTAGGCTGTCAGGTCGCGCCAACTGGCATCTTCGCCAAGAGTATGCCTCGAAGACGATTCTCCAGGCAAAACCTGCTCGAGGTGCAATGGGCCATGGTTTTCCATTGTCATTGCGAAGAGGAAGCGCGGTTCACTCCGAGGTTCGTCCAGTACGTCGATGACGGTATCCAAGACGGCCGAATCGGCAATATACGGTCCGGCTCGTGGGGCGGCGACAAAGCTTTCAATATCCAGAAATTTATCGAATCCGAGCAACGGAAAGACCCGATTCCTTCCGAAGAAGTCTGCATAGTAAGGATGAATCGCGACAGTCGTGTAACCGCCCCGCCGAAACCAGGCTGCAATCGTTGTACACGCGCGTCGTACGAAAGCGTAAGGGTAGAAACGGGCGTAGCCGAGACGCGCGGACGTCAGTCCGCTCAGCATCGCAAACTCTGTACGCATCGTGTTCGCTCCCCAGGCCGGCACGAGCAGTTCACCGTGGCAGATGGATTCCCCGCGCGCAATGTCCAGATTCCGGTAGTTCGCCGAATCGATCGCCGACCCAAGACGCCTCGCGTCGAAATACGATTCGCTCTGGATTACGATCACATCAGGGCCCGTAGTCGGCGCACCCGATTCGAATGGACCTGTCCGGGCAGCCTCTTCAAATGCGCGCAGCGTCGCGGGACGCAGGCCGTTCACCAGATACGCGACGAATACTGCAAAAAATCCATGCCGCTGCTGGTCCGCGCCGGCATCCAGCGTAAGCGGCAAGCGTGTCGCCAGCCAACAGGTCATGACCGCGGACGCCACGATGAGCGCCATCACCGGCCAGAGCGCTCCGTCGAACGGTCGCTCTGCGAAGAACCCGCTCAGCAGCGCCGTGACGCCAATTACGATTCCGATCACCTTGCCGACGCTCAGAAACGGCAGGTATAAGCGGGGATGGGCGAACAACTGGCTGAACAGACTCAGATCGGTAAAAACAAACGGCTCACGCAGCGACTCATACTTTGCATTGCTCACCGTTGCCAACAGGCCGACCAGCGCGATCGCAATGCAGGCGGAAAACAGGAGACGCCGGGTCACGATCAACATCGCGCCGGTCAAAAACATCAGCGCGAAGACATGCAATATGAGTGCAACACCGGAACGTCGTCGCGCACGGGGTAGCGCAAACGCGTCCAGCGCGAACGACGCGCCGAGCGCGGCCGCAAGCGACAGGCTAACGCTCAAGCTAGCGCTCCCGTCCCGGCAGATAAGACAGTCGGCCAAGTATCGCATCGCCCAGCCGGGCCGGCAGAAGCGTCAACAAGCTCATGCCGAGCGCGAGCATCCCCGGAAACGCAATGACGGCCCGCCGCGCAGCCAGTTTCCGGCGAATATGACCAGCGGCCCTGTCTGCCGACCACATGAACGGCTTGTCCCCTGGAAAGACGTCACTCATCGCAGTCTTGACGAAGCCGGGCAACACGATCGCAAGATGCACGCCTCTCTGCGCCAGCAGAGGCCGCACCGAATCGCCGTACGCCTTGAGTGCGGCCTTGCTTGCGCAATAAGCGGGCGAAATCGCCATGCCGCGTATCGCAGCAATGGAACTCACCAGCGCGATCTGTCCGCTCCGACGCTCCCGCATACGCGCGGTCACCGGCAGTACCGCATGCATCGCCCCGTAGAAATTGGTGTCGACGACTGCCGCCACACGATCAAGCTCCTCCCAATCGCTATCCGAATCGAGCGTACTGGCCACTCCGGCGTTGGCAATCAGCAGGTCTATCGGATAAGTGTCGTCGAACTGCCATAACCACACTCGCATCGCCTCGGCGTCTCGCACGTCGACCTGTGCCGTGACAACCCTCGCGCCGAGCGCGCGACAGGCGTCGGCGCAGGCATCGAGTCGTCGTACGTCCCGACCAACGAGCCCCAATACCACACCGGGCGCCGCATAGACGGTCGCGAGCGAACGCCCGATGCCGGCACTTGCGCCGGTAATGACAACGTGACGAGGCACCGCACTACCCATGCGCGGCCTCGAGACGAACAACTGCTCCGGCAACCGCCATTTCGATGCCCGTGCGTGTATAGAAGTCGCCGTTGATCTGTGTGTGATGGACCACGTAGTCCAGAAACGCCTGGTACAGATTCATGTCGGGCGGAGGCGCGTCTGGCCAGAAGTCGTCAAGCTCACCCTGCCATGTCAGTCCCGGCATGTTGTAGATCGCCGTACCGAGCGCGATCAACGGGCGGCGATGATGCAGAGCCGAAAGCCCGACAGTGCTGTTAACCACGACGACCGCACGTGCATGTTCGAGCAAGGTCGGCAAGTGACCGGCGTTGATGAATCGCAAACGGTCGGCCACGGCGAACTCGTGCGCAAGTCTCATCGCGTATTGGCGATAATCGACGAGCCCCGTGTCGAGCGGGTGGTTCTTGATGACGAGCCACGTATCCGCCGGCGCGTGGCGGGCGAATGATCGAATTACCTTGGCGATCGCGTCGCGGACACCGTCAAACGGTGAATGAACAATTATCTGCGCATCCGAATTCAACTGGAGCGGGAAGAGATAGTACCGTTGGCCGACGTTGAGGAGCTCGCGCGTCACGTGCTCGGCATCACGATGATGGCGGCCCTGGCAAAGTGCGCGCGTGGCAAGACCAGCGTATTCCATGATGCCGTTTCTCGGGCGGTGGCTGCGGTAATGTGGGAACCGTGCCGCGTAAAGCATGTTCGCCGCGCGATAACGGATATCGTGATACGCGCGCTCGCTGAGGTTGTAACCGGTGGACTCGCCGACCGGGCTTGGCGGAATCATGCTCCGCTGGTCGAGGTACCAGGCCGGATCGCGCGGCAGCGACGAACGTCCGTTAACCCCGCCTCTCTCGAGAGTGAGCCAATGAGGACGGACATAGCCCTCTTCAAAAACATGGACCCGCAGGCCGAAGGTCTGCGAAACCGGATGCATATGGCGGTGAATTTCACGACAATCGCCGAACATGATGACGTCTGTGAATTCACCCGCTCGCGTGATCTCCGTGTACCAGTCGGACAAGTCGTTCGGCTTGCCGTCGTAGTCCCACGCATGTTTTGCTCCGCTGTACAGGAGATCCCCGCCACAAAAATTGACCTTGCGTACCGCATGTCCGCGTTCCCGCAAAGCCGCAGAAAGGTGACTGAAAAACGGCGAGGCCGTCCCTTGCAGGACAAGGAATGAGCGAGGCATCTGGTCTGGTCAAACGGCGCATAAGGCCCCCTCGAAATACAGCGGTGACGCCCGCGATGCTTCGATGCAATAAGCCTGTAATGGTTATATGAGGTTCGTGGTCCCGGCAAGGATCGAAGAATACCTCATTACAGCTGAAATCAATATAGGAATGGCGAAAAATGCGGCAAGATGTGGTCACAATCACAACACGATGGCGTCTTGCACATCCGGTGGCTATAATCAGCGGCCTTGGCACGATCTGCGCGTATCTGCCGCTGAGATATGTGTCAACCGAGCACGGCGGCACCCTACTGCGACGAGGCGCCCCTGAGCGCACCAGCAGGCTGCCAACCCGTTTGAAACGTTCTCCGTAGAGTTGGCGATACATTTTTACGGATATTTTTTGCCCTTCGTCACGAGAACGCCACAAAGTGGTGAACCGTGCAAAGGGACCAAACAGCCTGGAAAAGAGTTGGATAACGTATCTAGCAGGACGGCGACATCGGGATCGCCAACAGGAACCAAGAGAGGCCTGATAGAGCAGATCAAGAAGATCAATCGGCTCTTTGCGCTAACGGTGCTCGTGCCCACCACGATCGCAACGGTCTATTATGGGCTTGTGGCATCTGATGTCTATGTTTCGGAATCGCGCTTCGTAGTCCGCAGCCCCCAACGACAAAACCAGACAAGCGTAGTCGGCGCTCTGCTTCAAGGCACCGGGTTCTCACGGGCCCAAGATGACACTTACCCCGTAGTCGACTATATTCAGTCACGCGATGCACTTGCCGAGTTGAATCGCGGTAACTACATCCTTAATTCCTACTCGAATCGGGGCGACATTATTAGCCGATTCAACACAAGCTTCGACGATAGCTTCGAAGCCTTGTGGAAATACTACGGCAAGCACGTCGTATCGGTGGAGTTTGATTCCACGTCTGCAATTACTACGCTCCAAGTTCGAGCGTTTACGTCGAAAGACGCTGAAAAGATAAACCAGACGCTTCTGGAAATTAGCGAGCGCCTCGTAAACCGGATGAACCAGCGGGCAGCGGCGGATACCGTAGAATTTGCCCAGCGTGAGGTCAACCAGGCCGCGGCAAAGGCAAAGGATGCTGCAGCGGCACTGGCAGCCTACCGAAACTCATACACTGTGTTCGATCCAGAGAAGCAATCTGCGCTACAGCTTCAGCAGGTAACCAGCCTGCAATCGCAGATGTTCGCCGCGCAAACGCAGCTCATGCAACTGCAGTCCATTTCGCCGCAAAACCCGCAAATTCCGGTGTTAAAGACGAACATCGAATCGATGCAGAAACAGATTCAGATTGCTACCGGTGGGGTAACTGGTGGCAAGGATTCGCTTTCACAGAAGGCCGCGAACTATGCGCGATTGCAGCTCGATGCGCAATTTGCGGACAAGCAACTTGCTTCGGCGATGACTGCATTGGAAAGTGCTCGAGGCGAAGCGGAACGGAAACAGCTTTATCTGGAAAGATTGGTGCAACCGAATGCACCGGATGTGGCAATAGAGCCCAAGCGACTTAAGTCCGTATTCGAGGTGTTCGCATTGGGAATGATCGCCTGGGGCGTCCTGAGCCTGCTGCTCGCCGGCGTGCGGGAACACCACGATTAAGGACAGGCATCTTGCATCACGACACCCCCTTGCTGAGGTCGCTGCAAATTCAGTTGCGCGTGGTCGGCGCGCTGTTAATGCGCGAGATTCTCACACGGTACGGGAGGCACAACGTCGGCTTCTTGTGGATTTTCTTCGAGCCGATGATGTTCACGCTGGGGATTCTTGGACTTTGGACCGCCACGAAAGCAACCCATGGGTCCAACCTCCCGATTACTGCCTTTGCAGTAACCGGATATTCATCAGTGCTATTGTGGCGCAATTGTGCAAACCGGTGTGCGCTCGCAATCGAGCCAAACCAGGCGCTGCTCTATCACCGGAACGTGCGTGTAATTGATCTTTTCATTGCGCGAGTAGCGCTCGAAATCACTGGCACTACGATTTCCTTTGTATTTCTAACCATCGTCTTCATGACGCTGGGGATGATGTCGGCACCTCAAAATCTGACGCTTATCATCGGTGGCTGGATACATTTGGCAATCTTCGGCAGCTCGCTCGGATTCATTATCGGCGCGTTAAGCGAGCGCAGCGAGGCTGCTGATCGGGTCTGGCATACGGTCGCTTACCTGCTCTTCCCACTATCCGGCGCACTCTTCATGGTGGAGTGGTTGCCGCCCGCCTTTCAGAAAGTCGTCTTGCTGTTACCCATGGTTCACGGTGCGGAAATGCTACGTGCCGGATATTTCGGCACCCTCGTAAAAGCGCACTACGATATCCGTTATATGGTCTGGTGCGACTTGGCACTGCTGTTCATCGGCCTTTCTCTCGTAAAAGATGCAAGCAAGCGGGTTGAACCGGAATGATCGAGCTCGTCGACATCAGTAAGGATTACCACACCCGACAAGGTCGTCGCCGTGTGCTGGATACGATCAACCTGCAGGTGCGAACCGGCGAGAAAATCGGCATTCTTGGCCGCAACGGCGCAGGAAAATCAACCATGATCCGCATGATCAGTGGCGCCGAATTGCCGACCGAAGGCAAGATTCGCCGCAACATGAGCGTTTCGTGGCCCCTTGCATTTGGTGGCGCGTTCCAGGGCAGCCTGACCGGCATGGACAACCTGCGGTTCATTTGCCGTGTGTACGGCGCGGATCCCAAAGCAGCCGAGCCATTCGTCCAGGAATTCTCTGAGCTCGGCTATTATCTGCGCGAACCCGTGAAGAGCTATTCGGCCGGTATGCGTGCGAGACTGGCGTTCGCGATATCGATGGCGATCGAGTTTGATTGTTTTCTGATCGACGAAATTGTGGCAGTGGGCGACAGTCGCTTTCATGACAAGTGCCACCACGAGCTTTTCGAGCGACGGCGAGACAGGGCCCTCATCATTGTGAGCCATGACTCGGGATATATTCGCGAGCACTGTGACCGTGCTGCGGTCCTGGTTCAGGGTAAGCTACACACATTCGACGACATCGAAGACGCCTACACCTTCTATCAAGAAACCGTGGTTTGAAACCGGTCGATTTCGAATGCGTCGCACAGTCAGCACACTAAACGCCGCAACGCTGCAGTGTGCAGCGATATGGTGCGCACCGCGACTCGCGAGTCTCGCAAGGCATGCCGTCATGGCACTTGCCCCGGCCGAAGGCCCAAATGCCCCGTCAAAAAGGACGTTGCTGATCGACGTGTCGATCATTGCATCGCACGACGCCGGGACCGGCATCCAGCGTGTCGTGAAGTCACTGGCGCTCGATCTGCTCGAATCTCCGCCACCCGGTTTCGAGGTTCGCCTCGTCCGGGCTACAAGGACACAGCCCTATCGCTACGCCAGTGCGTGGCAAGCATCGCTTACCGGATCCAGGGTCGCAAAAGAAGATGAGCACCTTCGCATCTCGAAGGGGGATATCTTTCTCGGTCTTGACCTGACCAGCCGCATCTTGCCCCGCCGTCAGGCAGAACTACTTCAATGGCGCACGCAAGGTGTTCGCTGCGCGTTCATTGTTTACGACCTGCTACCGATTCTTCATCCCGAGTGGTTCACACCCCGCGCGCGCCGTTCGTATCGCCACTGGCTATCAACACTCGCGGTACACGCGGACGCGCTGTTTTGCATCTCGAAATCGGTGTCCGACGAAGTGCGCGATTGTTTGAATCGCCGATTCGGATTCGCGCCGAATGAAATAGCGACGCACTGGTTTCACCTCGGTTCCGCCGCCCCCGTTGATTCGTCGCCGAGAAGCGCGGCGAAATCGATAGAGCCGCAGATCTACAACTCCGGTGGCGCCCCCACCACGCTCATGGTCGGAACGATCGAGCCGCGCAAAGGCCATGCCCAGGTCCTTGACGCGTTCGATCGATTATGGCGCGACGGCTTCGAAGGTTCGCTGGTCATCGCCGGTAAGCCAGGTTGGCAAATTGATTCATTGGCTGAACGCCTGACGCAACATGCGGAAGCCGGAAAACGGCTCTTCTGGCTCTCCGAAGTCGATGACGACGAGTTGGGGCGACTATACACGCAGCTCGATGGACTGTTGATGGCGTCGGAGGCCGAGGGCTTCGGCTTGCCGCTCGTCGAGGCCGCACGGTACGGTATGCCGATATTCGCTCGCGATCTCCCGGTGTTCCGGGAGATCGCCGGCGCGCATGCATCATTTTTCACCGCGGACAACGGCAGCGAACTTGCTCCGCAGTTGTCTACGTGGCTGACCAAAATCCAGAGTGGCACGGCAATCGCGAGCAACGCGATGAATGTCCAGACCTGGAATGCCAGTGCAAATCAGCTTCGAACGTTGCTGACGTCGTTAGGCTAGTCGGTGAGTCGCCGCCTGCCATGCTCAGGCGAAACGGCGGCATACATCAAGTGTGCGTTTCGCACATTGATCCCATGTGGTTACACGCGCAACATCGAGGCCACGGCCGATTGCGTCGATACGCCACGCGTTGTCGCACAAGACTCGTTCGATCCCGTCCCGTAGAGCGTCGTGATCGTTTGGCTCGACCAGCCACGCAGCGCCATTCGCCACTTCCGGTAGTGACGAATGGTTCGAGGTCAAGGTAGGTACTCCGCTGGCCAGCGCCTCAAGCACGGGAAGGCCGAATCCCTCATAGATCGACGGAAATAGAAACGCCTTGGCACCCGAATAAAGCAGCGGCAGGGGGCCTGTCAGGAATTTTGTGTTTAAGGCATAACATGCTCCCAAGGAGAATTTATGCCTCGCAAACCGAAAGCCCAGCCGGCGGCTCTGCCGGCGATTCCGGCCGAGTTGCTTGAGCAGTTCGGCA
>NZ_JACCQA010000060.1:0-26554 GCF_015712215.1 Burkholderia sp. 9779_493 | reverse complement strand
GAACAGGACCGTGAAACGACTCTACGCCGATGATAGTGCGGATTCCCGTGTGAAAGTAGGTAATCGTCAGGCTCCCTAAGCCAGAAACCCCCGCCCGAAAGGCGGGGGTTTTTGCATTGGCGCGCCAAAAAGCATGCTTGCCGCAGTCGGTAGCCCAATCCCGTCAACCGTACGCAGTGAGCCATCTTGCTGCGATCTCCTCACCCATCAGACCATGATCCGCAAGATCGGAAAAAATCTGCCCGGGATAGCGCTCGATTCCTTTTCGCCGATCTTTTCAGCCCCCAGTGTCAGATAGAACGGCGCGGCATTGGGATCTGCTTCGATCACAAAGCGCTTGATTCCTCTCGCAGCGGCCTCGGTCCGAACTGATTCCCACAGCGCACGGGCGACGCCCTGACCCATGTGATCGGGATGAACGAACAGCCATCCGGGTGTTGGTCGATCCGAATTCAACGATGCTCGGATCCAGAACCCGATGATCGACTCGCCTGATTCCGCGACATAACCGATCGCCCCTTCGATCGTCTCCGGCGAGATCGTGAGATCGTTTTGCCACACGTCCAGCCATTCCTTCGGATAGCCCCCGTGCGCTTTCGACAGGCGCGCCAGTCGCGTGAGTTCGTCTGCGTCCGCGGCACGCGCGGAACGCACGGTAAATAGCTTGTGCATTTCGTCTCTCGTCATTGCCGACACCGTGTCGCGCCTTCATCAGTGCATCGTCAGGATCGCGGCATCTCACCGTCCGGTCGACGGCCGGCTGCTCGCAGCGGCTTTGCTCGACACTATGCATCCCCACACGCCCGTCGCAGTTACATGACCTGCGACGCATGTCCGGCGACGACACGCCAGTGGGCGCCCGATCGACGCCAGACACGCGTGTAGGCAAACGTGCCGGCGAATGCCGCGCCATCGAAATGTCCGGCGAGAGTCGCTCGCGTCGTGGTCAGGATCACCTCGTCGATCGCGCATGCGCGCCTCTCGAGGACGTCGAGTGTGTCGAGACGCAGAAGCTTCGCCCGATGCGCGGTGAGGTCGTCCTCCTTGGAGATGACCTGGCCGGTCGGGGCGGTGAATACCAGATCGTCGTCCAGCAGCGCGTCGAGCGCTTCGACGTCGTTGCTCAGCATCGCTGTGCGGAGCGCGGTCTCATAGGGTTCGATGACGGTACGGATTGCATCCATGTCAGGCCTCGCATCATTTCGGAAGGGGAGCGGCATGGCGGTGACAAACGCAGCCTACCGCGCGTTCGACAACGACTGACGCCGGACCAGCATCACCATGCAGATGCCGATCGACGCGATGAGATTGACGGCCGGATAGAACGCGACCGCGACACTCCACGTGCTCAGTGCCAGCAGCGCCAGTGCGTACTTGAGCACGCATAGCGCGAAATACGCGAGGCTCTCGCTCCACGGATCGCGGATCGTCTTGCGCACGGTCGGGCCGAGGCCGGCAAGCTCGATCAGCGTAACCAGACAGATCGACACCGTCGGATCGTCGATCAGCTTCCACAGCGGAATGGCCGACAGGGCCGCGCACAGAAACAGCCAGTCGAGGCCCGTCCAGCCGCGTTCGCCGCGAAACAGGCTGGCGATCAGCGTCAGAAAGCACGTGACGGCGATCGCCGCCGTGCACCACGCGGACGGCCCCGCGCCCGCGACGAACTGGCCGGCAGCCGCGATCGCCGTGACGACCGACCACACGAGCCACGTGAACAGATGCGGGCGCACGGTGCGCCGATAGATCGCGAGCGCGTAAGGAATCGCCGCCAGCAACGACACGGCCGTTCCGATCGCGCCGAAGATCGAAGCGGCGCCCTGATCGACATTCACCATCGACGCAACCTCGTCCGGACTGGCCGACCAGTATGTGGTCTGACGGATCGCGGCGCAACGTCGTGCCGGCTCCGCGGTGCGGTGAACGCTGCGCGGATTCGCACCGGAACGCAGAAGAAACCGGACTGGAGCGTATCGACGGCACATGACGAGGCGCTCCACATCCATCAGCCATTCAAGACTCCGCCTGAGCCGCATGCACGTCGCGCCGGAAGGCACCGGGGCTCGTCCCCGTCCATTTCCGGAACGCGCGATGAAACGCGCTCGGCTCGGTGAAGCCGAGCTCGGCCGCGATCTCCGCGACGCTGAGCGCGTGCCCGCGCAGCAGCGACTGCGCGAGCGCGCCGCGCAACTCGTCCTTGATCGCCGCGAAGCTTTGCCCTTCGCTGCGCAAACGCCGCCGCAGCGTCGCGGGCGTCGTGTCGAGGCGCACGGCCAGTGTGTCGAAGTCGGGCCATTCGGCGGCCGGCCGCGCCTTGAGATGCGCACGCGTCTTCGCGACCCAGCCCGTGTCGTGCCGGTAGCGCACGAGCAGGTTGCCGGGCGCGCCGCGCAGGAAGGTCTTCAGCGCCTGCTCCGAACGGATCGTCGGCAGCGCGAGGTACGCGGCGTTGAACGCGAGCCGGCTGTCGGGCCGGTCGAAATGCACGGGGACGCCGAAGAACTGGTGATAGTCGCTGCGCTGGCCGGCGCTCGGGCACGCGAAATCGATGCGCTGCAGCGGGATGCGCCGGCCGATCAGCCAACACGCGACGCCGAGCAGGATCAGCCAGAACGTCCGGTACGCGAACGCCGGGTACGGCGCGCCCGATTGCGCCAGCACGATCTGCGCCTGCCCGTCGGCCACCACGAGCTCGCCGTGCGGCTCGTCGAGCACCACGCGCAGAAACTTCAGCGCGCGCCGCAGCGCCTTGTCGAGCGTGCCGGCATGCAGCACCGCGTGGCACAGCAGCGTGAAGCTGCCGCGCCGCATCGGGCGCGCGGCGAGTCCGAAGAACTCGTCGTCGAGCGCACCGGCGATCGCGAGCCACAGCCGGCCGTACTGCTGCGGCGTGACGGGCTCGTGCACGGCGGCCGGCAGCCCCGCGGCACGCAGCACGGGCACGGTCGGCAGGCCGCGCCGGCGCAGGCACGCAAGCGCATCGTCGACGAAATCCGGCGAAATCATCTGCGGCCCCATTTTCCTGCGTCCTCCGACATGGCAAAAGCGATCACGATTCTAGATTCCGTTTGTCATTGATTGCAATGTAGGGGCTGTCTACTATCGATGTATCCCCGTCGCGCCCCTGGCTCGCCGGCGGCCATAACGCACAGGAGACACGCATGCCTGAAGGAGCTACCGCCCGGGCGGTGCCGGCCTACGCCGACGCCGTGGCCCGGTTCAGTATCGAGACCGCCGCCGCGCAACTGGACGGCGACCTGGAGCGCGGCCTGAACGCGTGTGTCGAATGCTGCGACCGGCACGCGAAGGCGGACGCGATCGCGCTCGACTGGATCGACGCCGGCGGCCAGCACCATCGCGTCACCTTCGCGCAGATGCAGGCGTTGTCGGCCCGGGTCGCGCACCTGCTCGTCGCGCAGGGCGTGAAGCCGGGCGACGTGGTGGCCGGCATGCTGCCGCGCACGCCGGAACTCGTCGCGACGATCCTCGGCACGTGGCGCGCGGGCGCCGTGTACCAGCCGCTGTTTACCGCGTTCGGCCCGAAAGCGATCGAGCACCGGCTGCGCATGAGCGGCGCGCGGCTGGTCGTGACCAACGTCGCGAATCGCGCGAAGCTCGACGAAATTGCCGACTGTCCGGCGGTCGCGACGGTGCGCGAAGCAGGCGAGACGCTGCCGGCTCACGACATCGATTTCCGCGCGGCGCTCGCTGCGCAGTCCGATACGTTCGAGCCGGTGCTGCGCAAGGGGTCGGACCTGTTCATGATGATGTCGACGTCGGGCACGACGGGCCTGCCGAAGGGCGTGCCGGTGCCGCTGTACGCGCTGCTCGCGTTCGGCGCGTACATGCGCGAAGCGGTCGACCTGCGCGCGAGCGACCGGTTCTGGAACATCGCCGATCCGGGCTGGGCGTACGGGCTCTATTACGCGATCACCGGCCCGCTGCTCCTCGGTCATGCGACGACGCTGTACGAGGGCAGCTTCACGGTCGACAGCACCTATGACGTGATCGAGCGACTCGGCATCACGAGCCTCGCCGGTTCACCGACCGCGTACCGGATGCTGATGGCGGCCGGCAACGAAGCGGCCGCACGGCTGAAAGGCCAGCTGCGCGTGGTCAGCAGTGCCGGCGAGCCGCTGAATCCCGAAGTCGTGCGCTGGTTCCACGCGGCGCTCGGCGCGCCGATCCATGACCACTACGGCCAGACCGAACTCGGGATGGTCGTCAACAATCATCACGGCCTCACGCACGTCATCCATGCCGGTTCGGCCGGCCTCGCGATGCCGGGCTACCGTGTCGCGGTGCTCGACGAAGCCGGCCGGGAGCTTGGCCCCGGCGAGCCCGGCAACCTCGCGATCGACATCGCGCGCTCGCCGCTGCTGTGGTTCCGCGGCTACTGGCAGCAGGACACGCCGGCGATCGCGGGCGGCTACTACCGGACCGGCGACAACGTCGAGCTGGAGCCGGATGGCACCGTGAGCTTCATCGGCCGCGCGGACGACGTGATCACGTCGTCCGGCTACCGGATCGGCCCGTTCGACGTGGAAAGTGCGCTGATCGAGCATCCGGCCGTCAGCGAGGCTGCCGTGATCGGTGTGCCCGATCCGGAGCGCACGGAGATCGTGAAGGCGTTCGTCGTCCTGTCGAAAGGGTTCGACGGCACGCCGGAACTGGCCGAGGAATTGAGTCTGCACGTGAAGCGGCGGCTGTCCGCTCACGCTTATCCGCGCGCGATCGACTTCGTCGACGCGCTGCCGAAAACCCCGAGCGGCAAGATCCAGCGCTTCGTGTTGCGCAAGATGGAAGCCGAGAAGGCCGCTCAACCCTGAATACGGACTGCGAATGAATATCAAGGATCGCGTTTTTCTGATTACCGGTGCCGGTTCCGGCCTCGGCGCCGCTGTGGCGCGCATGGTCGTCGCGCAGGGCGGCAAAGCCGTGCTGCTGGACGTCAATGACGAGGCGGGCACGAGCCTCGCGAACGAACTCGGCGCGGCCGCGCGCTTCGTGAAGACCGACGTGACGAGCGAAGCCGATGGTCAGGCCGCCGTCGCGGCCGCGCGCGACGCGTTCGGCCGCGTCGACGTGCTCGTCAACTGCGCGGGCGTCGCGCCGGGCGAGAAGGTCGTCGGCCGCGACGGCCCGCATTCGCTCGACCGCTTCGCGCGCGCGGTGTCGATCAATCTGGTCGGCACGTTCAACATGATCCGGCTGGCCGCCGAAGCGATGTCGAAGCAGGACGCTGACGCGGAAGGCGAGCGCGGCGTGATCGTCAATACCGCATCGGTCGCGGCGTTCGACGGGCAGATCGGACAGGCTGCGTATGCGGCGTCGAAGAGCGGCGTGGTTGGCATGACGCTGCCGATCGCACGCGAGCTCGCGCGCTTCGGCATTCGCGTCGTGACGGTCGCGCCCGGCATCTTCGCGACGCCGATGATGGCCGGCATGCCGCAGGACGTGCAGGACGCGCTCGGCAAGAGCGTGCCGTTCCCGCCGCGGCTCGGCCGCCCGGAAGAATTTGCGGCGCTGGTGCGCCACATCGCCGAGAACACGATGTTGAACGGCGAAGTCATCCGTCTCGATGGCGCGTTGCGCATGGCACCGCGCTGACACTGGAGGAAACGAATCATGACGACTCAGGATCCGATCGTAATCGTGGGCGCGGCGCGCACGCCGATGGGCGGTTTTCAGGGCGACCTGGCGGCGGCCAGCGCGAGCGACCTTGGCGCGGTGGCGATTCGCGCCGCGCTCGAGCGCGCGAACGTGTCCGCCGAGCGCATCGACGAGATCGTGTTCGGCTGCGTGCTGCCGGCCGGCCAGGGCCAGGCGCCGGCGCGCCAGGCCGCGCTGAAGGCCGGGCTGCCGCTCGCCGCGGGTGCGACCACGGTCAACAAGATGTGCGGCTCCGGGATGAAGGCCGCGATGTTCGCGCACGACCTGCTGCTGGCGGGTTCGGCGGGCGTGGCCGTGGCGGGCGGGATGGAGAGCATGACGAATGCGCCGTACCTGCTGCCGAAGGCGCGCGCGGGCATGCGCATGGGTCATGGGCAGGTGCTCGACCACATGTTCCTCGACGGGCTCGAGGACGCGTATGAAAAGGGCCGCCTGATGGGTACCTTCGCCGAGGATTGTGCACAGGCCTACCAGTTCACGCGCGAAGCGCAGGATGCGTTCGCGATTGCGTCGCTGACGCGGGCGCAGCGCGCGATCGCGGAAGGGCGTTTCGTGTCGGAAATCGCGCCGGTGACCGTGAAGGCCGGCAAGACGGAAAGCGTCGTGTCGATCGACGAGCAGCCGGGCAAGGCGAAACTCGACAAGATCCCGACGCTGAAGCCGGCGTTTCGCGATGGCGGCACGGTGACGGCCGCGAACGCCTCGTCGATTTCGGATGGCGCGGCCGCGCTCGTGATGATGCGTCGTTCGGAAGCCGAGCGCCTCGGCCTCACGCCGAAGGCCGTGATCGTCGGGCATTCGACTCATGCGGACAAGCCCGGCCTGTTCGCGACCGCGCCGATTGGCGCGCTGCGCAAGCTGTCGGAGAAAACCGGCTGGAACCTGCACGACGTCGACCTGTTCGAGATCAACGAAGCGTTCGCGGTGGTGCCGATGGCCGCGATGCGCGACCTCGACCTGCCGCACGAGAAGGTCAACGTGCACGGCGGCGCATGCGCGCTCGGGCATCCGATCGGCGCATCGGGTGCGCGCGTGATGGTGACGCTGCTGGCCGCGCTCGAAACGTACGGCTTGAAGCGCGGCGTCGCATCGCTGTGCATCGGCGGCGGCGAAGCGACGGCCGTCGCGATCGAGCGCCTCGCGTAACGCGACGCATCGTTCGTCCGTCCGTGGCATCGCGGGCGGCGCGTATCGCACGGGACCTTCCGTGTGGTGCGCGCCGCCCGTTTTTATTTGGTTGATCGCCGTGTCGCGCTACGACTTCGCGTTCGGCGATACCGCGCCGCATGCGCGAATCACGAGTTGCACGACCTGTTCGGTCCTGTCGTCGAACGCCTTCTTCGTGAACGCGCGCTTGCCGCTCAGCGCGCGAATCTGCGCATCGAAATCCGCATAGTGCTGCGTGGTCGCCCAGATCAGGTACATCAGCGCATGCGGGTCGATCGGCGCGAGCAGTCCGCGCGCGATCCAGCCGTCGATCACGTTGATGCGCGCGTCGAACCACGGCTTCACGCGTTGCGACAGGATGTCCTGCATGTGTTCCGCGCCGTGGATGATCTCGTTGGCCCAGACCTTCGAGCCGAGCGGGCGCCGCTGCGACAGCGCCATCTTCGCGCGCACGTAGCTGCCGATCGCCTCCACCGGATCGTCGCCGGCCTCGAACGAGCCGGCCGCGCGATGCCAGTCCTCGAACAGGTCGTCGAGCACGCGGCGGTACAGCGCAAGCTTGGTCGGGAAGTAGTAGTGCACATTCGCCTTCGGCAGGCCCGCGCGCTCCGCGATCATCGCGGTGCTGGCGCCGGCGAGCCCGCGTTCCGCGAATACGGCTTCCGCGCACGCGAGCAGATGGGCTTCGTTGGACTCGCGAATGTGTGCCTTGCGTCGCCGCAAAGGCGCGGGCGTTTCGTCCCGGTCGGTGGCTTCGATCGCCGCCTCGTCATGTCTCATCGTGTCCCTCGCGCGGCGGCCATGCCGCGTTGGGCTTCATTCTAGCTGCTGATTCGCATCGCGCGCACGCATCCGGATGCCGCGATTCCACCACGATGCTGCGTTGCGGTGGCACGTTTCTCGCTCCATCGCGTCACGCAAGAAAGACGTTGCGCTGGTCATTTTGATCGTCTAAAACCTGTCCAATCGGACAGGATTTGTGCGTTTCGCGAATCGACGGGGACATGCACCGCATCCGGGCGGTGTGCCCTCGAAACAGGCATCACACGCACCGGCACAGACCGGGCTGACGACATCACCGACCCCACAGGAGCGATACGAATGAACGCGGTATCGGAAACAGTGAAGCGGGCAGCTTTCGACACGTCGATCAAGGTCGACGGCAAGCGGTTGTGGGACAGCCTGATGGAAGTCGCGAAAATCGGCGCGACGCCGAAAGGCGGCGTGTGCCGCCTCGCGCTGACCGATCTCGACAAGGCCGGCCGCGACCTGATCGTCGGCTGGGCGAAGGCGGCCGGCTGCACGGTGACGGTCGATACGATGGGCAACGTGTTCATGCGCCGCGCGGGCCGCGTGGCCGACGCCGCGCCGGTCGTCACGGGCTCGCATGCGGATTCGCAGCCGACCGGCGGACGCTTCGACGGCATCTACGGCGTGCTCGGCGGCCTCGAAGTGATTCGCAGTCTCAACGACCACGGCATCGAGACCGAGCATCCCGTCGAGGTCGTGATCTGGACCAATGAAGAGGGTTCGCGCTTCGCGCCCGCGATGGTCGCATCGGGCGTGTTCGCGGGCGTGTTCCCGCTCGAATACGGGCTGTCGCGCAAGGACGTCGACGGCAAGACGATCGGCGAGGAACTGGCGCGCATCGGTTATGCGGGCGACGTGCCGTGCGGCGGGCGCAAGCTGCACGCGGCGTTCGAGCTGCATATCGAACAGGGGCCGATTCTCGAAGCGGAATGCAAGACGATCGGCGTCGTGACCGACGCGCAGGGGCAGCGCTGGTACGAGATCACGTTCACCGGCCAGGAAGCGCACGCGGGGCCGACGCCGATGCCGCGCCGCCGCGACGCGCTGCTTGGTGCGTCGCGCGTGGTCGATCTCGTCAACCGGATCGGCCTCGATCATGCGCCGTTCGGCTGTGCGACGGTCGGCATGATGCAGGTCCACCCGAACTCGCGCAACGTGATTCCGGGCCGCGTGTTCTTCACCGTCGATTTCCGTCATCCGGACGACGCCGTGCTCGCGAAGATGGATGCGGCGCTGCGCGACGGCGTCGCACGCATCGCGGCCGACATCGGGCTCGACACCGAGCTCGAGCAGATTTTCTACTACAAGCCGGTCGCGTTCGATCCCGCGTGCGTGGCGGCCGTGCGCGGCGCGGCCGACCGCTTCGGCTATTCGCATCGCGACATCGTGTCGGGCGCGGGCCACGACGCGTGCTATCTCGCGCAGGTCGCGCCGACGTCGATGGTGTTCGTGCCCTGCGTCGACGGCATCAGCCACAACGAGATCGAGGACGCGACGCCCGCATGGATCGAGGCCGGCGCGAACGTGCTGCTGCACGCGATGCTGTCGCGCGCATGCGAGCCGGCTTCATGATGGATCGGCCGTAGCAGCCGCGAGGCTGCCTGTCGTCAGAAATTTGCATGCCTAAGCATGACCGCCCCGACTGTGCATTCGCAGCCGGCGGGGACGGCTTTGTCTCCACCCAGCCGAAGGAACGCGTATGACCACCCAGCCAACCGGCGATATCGCCGCGCATCGCCTGTCGTCCACGCAACTCTCGTGCGAATTCGCCGATATCGCGCCGCTGCTCGATCCGACCGCGGCGGCGGCCGCCGCGAGCCGCTGCCATTACTGCTACGACGCACCGTGCGTGCACGCGTGCCCGACGCAGATCGACATCCCGAGCTTCATCCGCAAGATCGGCAACGGCAACCTGAAAGGCGCCGCGACCGACATCCTGTCCGCGAATCCGCTCGGCGGGATGTGCGCACGTGTGTGCCCGACCGAGATCCTCTGTGAAGGCGCTTGCGTGCGCAACCATCAGGATGCGCAGCCGGTCGCGATCGGCGCGCTGCAGCGGCATGCGACCGACTGGGCGATGCAGACCGGCGCGGTGCAGTTCCGGCGCGCGCCGGAGACGGGCCGCCATGTGGCGGTGGTCGGCGCGGGGCCGGCCGGGCTCGCGTGCGCGCACCGGCTCGCGCTCGCCGGGCATCGTGTCACGCTGTTCGACGCGCGTCCGAAGGCCGGCGGCCTCAACGAATACGGGATCGCCGCGTACAAGACCGTCGACGATTTCGCGCAACGCGAGGTCGAGTGGCTGCTGTCGGTGGGCGGCATCACGCTGCAAACCGGTGCGGCGCTCGGACGCGACGTGACGCTCGATGCGCTGCGCGAGCAGCATGACGCGGTATTCCTCGCGATGGGGCTCGGTGGCGTGCGCGCGCTCGCGATCGACGGCGAGCAACTGGGCGGCGTGATGAACGCGGTCGATTTCATCGCGCAGGTGCGGCAGGCCGACGCGCTCGCGAACGTGCCGGTCGGGCGGCGCGTGGTCGTGATCGGCGGCGGCAATACGGCGATCGACGCGGCGGTGCAGAGCCGCAAGCTCGGCGCCGAGCGCGTGACGATGGTGTACCGGCGCGGCGTCGACGCGATGAGCGCGACGTGGGCCGAGCGCGAGTTCGCGCAAAAGAGCGGCGTCACGCTCGTCACGCACGCGAAGCCGGTGCGTATCGCGGGCACGGACGGGCAGGTGACGGGCGTCGAATTCGAGGGCGCATCGGGCGAGCGCTTCACCATCGATGCGGACATGGTGCTGAAGGCGATCGGCCAGACGCTCGTGCCGGACGGCATCGCGGCCACGTTGCTGACTTCGGACCGCACGCGGATCGCGGTCGATGCGGACGGGCGCACGGCGCTGCCGGACGTGTGGGCCGGCGGCGACTGCGCGGCGACCGACGGCATCGATCTCACGGTGCAGGCCGTGCAGGACGGCAAGCGCGCGGCCGCGTCGATCGACGCGACGCTCGCCGCGCGCGACGCGAAGGCGGCCTGAACGCGCGGCGTCCCGCCGGCACACCGAACACGATCCCATTCTCACGGAGCCGAACATGGCCGATCTTCGCTGCACCATCGCAGGCATCACTTCGCCGAATCCCTTCTGGCTGGCGTCCGCGCCACCGACCGACAAGGCCTACAACGTCAATCGCGCATTCGAGGCGGGCTGGGGCGGCGTCGTCTGGAAGACGCTCGGGCTCGACCCGCACGTCGTCAACGTCAGTTCGCGCTACGGCGCCGTGCAGTGGAACGGCCAGCGCATCGCGGGGTTGAACAACATCGAGCTGATCACCGACCGTCCGCTCGACGTGAACCTGAGAGAGATCGCGCAGGTGAAGCGCGACTGGCCGGACCGCGCGCTGATCGTGTCGCTGATGGTGCCGTGCAACGAGCGCGACTGGAAATGGATCCTGCCGCTCGTCGAGGATACCGGGGCCGACGCGGTCGAGCTCAACTTCGGTTGCCCGCACGGGATGAGCGAGCGCGGGATGGGCGCGGCGGTCGGGCAGGTGCCCGAATACGTCGAGATGGTCACGCGCTGGGTGAAGGAGGGCACGAAGCTGCCGTGCCTCGTGAAGCTCACACCGAACATCAGCGACATCCGGATGGGCTCGCGCGCTGCGTACAAGGGCGGCGCGGACGGCGTGTCGCTGATCAACACGATCAACTCGATCGTCGCGGTCGATCTCGACCACATGGCGCCGATGCCGACCGTCGACGGCAAGGGCACGCACGGCGGCTATTGCGGGCCGGCGGTCAAGCCGATCGCGCTGAACATGGTCGCGGAAATCGCCCGCGACCCGGAAACGCCGGACCTGCCGATCTCGGGCATCGGCGGCATCTCGTCATGGCGCGACGCGGCCGAGTTCATGGTGCTCGGCGCCGGCAGCGTGCAGGTGTGCACCGCCGCGATGCATTACGGCTTCCGGATCGTGTCGGATCTCGCCGACGGGCTGTCGAACTGGATGGACGAGAAGGGCTACGCGACGCTCGACGACATCCGCGGCCGCGCGGTGCCGAACGTCACCGACTGGAAATACCTGAACCTGAAGTACGACATCAAGGCGCGCATCGACCAGGACCGCTGCATCCAGTGCGGGCTGTGCCATATCGCGTGCGAGGACACCTCGCACCAGGCGATCACGGCGACGAAGGACGGCGTGCGGCATTTCGAAGTGGTCGATTCGGCGTGCGTCGGGTGCAATCTTTGCATGCATGTGTGTCCGGTCGAGCAATGCATCACGATGGAGCGCGTCGATTCGGGCGACTACGCGAACTGGACCACGCATCCGAACAATCCGGCGAGCGCGGAGGCGGGGGCGAGTGCAGGCGCGGCGGCACCGGATAAGCACGCGAAGAAGGCTGCCTGACCGGCGTCCGGCGAGGCAGGGTCATCCTGCATCGCCGCCTTTCGTTCCACCCGGGCCGGCATCGCACGATGCCGGCGTTGACGTTTTCGTGGAGTGTGTTCGATGAATCACGCAGCGAATCCCGCCGATCCCGACAGCGCCGCGGCGCACGGCGGCAGCCTGTACAACGACGATCTCGCGCCGACGACGCCGGCGCAGCGCACGTGGAAGTGGTACCACTTCGCGGCGCTGTGGGTCGGGATGGTGATGAACATCGCGTCGTACATGCTCGCGGCCGGGCTGATCCAGGAAGGCATGTCGCCGTGGCAGGCGGTGATGACGGTGCTGCTCGGGAACCTGATCGTGCTCGTGCCGATGCTGCTGATCGGCCATGCGGGCGCGAAGCACGGGATTCCGTATGCGGTGCTCGTGCGCGCGTCGTTCGGCACGCAGGGCGCGAAGCTGCCGGCGCTGTTGCGCGCGATCGTCGCCTGCGGCTGGTACGGCATCCAGACCTGGCTCGGCGGCAGTGCGATCTACACGCTGCTGAACATCCTGACCGGCAATGCGCTGCACGGCGCGGCGCTGCCGCTCGTCGGCATCTCGTTCGGGCAACTCGCGTGCTTCCTCGTGTTCTGGGCGCTGCAGCTGTACTTCATCTGGCACGGCACCGATTCGATCCGCTGGCTCGAAAGCTGGTCCGCGCCGATCAAGGTCGTGATGTGCGTGGCGCTCGTGTGGTGGGCGACGTCGAAGGCGGGCGGGTTCGGCTCGATGCTGTCGGCGCCGTCGCAGTTCGCGGCAGGCGGCAAGAAGGCCGGGCTGTTCTGGGCGACCTTCTGGCCGGGCCTGACCGCGATGGTCGGCTTCTGGGCGACGCTCGCGCTGAACATTCCGGATTTCACGCGCTTCGCGCATTCGCAGCGCGACCAGATGATCGGGCAGTCGATCGGGCTGCCGCTGCCGATGGCGCTGCTGTCGGTGGTGTCGGTCGTCGTGACGTCGGCAACCGTCGTGATCTACGGCAACGCGATCTGGGATCCGATCGACCTGACGAGCCGGATGACGGGCATCGGCGTCGGCATCGCGCTCGTGATCCTCACGCTCGACACGATGTGCTGCAACCTCGCCGCGAATCTCGTCGGCCCCGCGTACGACTTCTCGAGCCTGTGGCCGAAGGCGATCTCGTACCGCACGGGCGGGATGATCACCGCGACGATCGCGATCGTGATGATGCCGTGGAAGATCCTCGCGACGACGGACGGCTATATCTTCACCTGGCTCGTCGGCTATTCGGCGTTGCTCGGGCCGGTCGCGGGCATCCTGATGGTCGACTACTTCCTGATTCGCGGCACGCAGCTCGACACGCGTGCGCTGTTCGACGAGGCCGGCGGCTTCAGCTACGCGCGCGGCTGGAACCCGGCCGCGCTGGTCGCGCTCGCGGTCGGCGTGCTGCCGAACCTGCCGGGCTTCCTGCATACCGCGTTTCCCGCGTCGTTCCCGAACGTGCCGGCGTTCTTCAACACGCTTTACACGTACGCGTGGTTCGTCGGCCTCGTGCTGGCGTCGGGCGTGTACGGCACCTGGATGAAGTGGCGCGCCGGACAGCGCGCGCAGATCGCGAGCGCATGACGCGCGAGCCGGCTTCGACTCGCACGCGGCATGCGGCACCCGACAGTCAACGAGGAGGCAAGCAAATGGCAATCCTGATTCGTGGCGGCACCGTGGTCGATGCAGACCGTTCCTATCGCGCGGACGTGCTCTGCGCGGACCCGCAGGCCGGCGGCACGATCCTGCAGATCGCGGAGCAGATCGATGCGCCGGCCGGCGCGACCGTCGTCGACGCGCACGACCAGTACGTGATGCCGGGCGGCATCGATCCGCATACGCACATGGAGTTGCCGTTCATGGGCACGCGGGCGAGCGACGATTTCTACTCGGGCTCGGCCGCCGGGCTGGCGGGCGGCACGACGAGCATCATCGACTTCGTGATTCCGAGCCCGAAGCAGCCGCTGATGGAGGCATTCCACGAATGGCGCGGCTGGGCCGAGAAATCGGCTTCCGATTACGGCTTTCACGTGGCCGTGACGTGGTGGGACGACAGCGTGCACCGCGACATGGGCACGCTCGTGCGCGAGCATGGCGTGTCGAGCTTCAAGCACTTCATGGCGTACAAGAACGCGATCATGGCCGACGACGAGATCCTCGTGAACAGCTTCACGCGTTCGCTCGAACTCGGCGCGCTGCCGACCGTGCACGCGGAGAATGGCGAGCTCGTGTTCCAGCTGCAAAAGGCGCTGCTCGCGCGCGGGATGACGGGGCCGGAGGCGCATCCGCTGTCGCGGCCGCCGGAGGTGGAAGGCGAGGCCGCGAACCGCGCGATCCGCATCGCGCAGGTGCTCGGCGTGCCCGTGTATATCGTGCACGTGTCGGCGAAGGATGCGGTCGACGTGATCACGCGCGCGCGCAGCGAAGGGCTGCGTGTGTTCGGCGAAGTGCTGCCGGGCCACCTGGTGATCGACGAGGCCGTCTATCGCGACCCGGACTGGACGCGCGCGGCGGCCCACGTGATGAGCCCGCCGTTCCGCTCGGCCGAGCATCGCGAGGCGCTGTGGCGCGGGCTGCAGTCGGGGCAGCTGCATACGACGGCGACCGATCACTGCGTGTTCTGCGCATCGCAGAAGGCGATGGGCCGCAACGATTTCACGAAGATCCCGAACGGCTGCGGCGGCGTCGAGGATCGCATGTCGGTGCTGTGGCATCACGGCGTGAATCATGGCCGCATCACGCCGAACGAGTTCGTGCGGATCACGTCGACCAATGCCGCGCAGATCTTCAACCTGTATCCACGCAAGGGCGCCGTGCAGGTCGGCGCCGATGCCGACCTCGTCGTATGGGACCCGGCCGCGACGAAGACGATCTCGGTGAACACGCATCACCAGCAGGTCGACTTCAACGTGTTCGAGGGGATGACCGTGCAGGGCGTCGCGACGCACACGCTCACGCGCGGCGCACTCGCCTGGGCCGACGGCGAATTGCGCGCGGTGCGCGGCGCGGGCCGTTACCTGAAGCGCCCGCCCGGTGCCGGCTACTACGAGGCCGCGCGGATCGCGAACCGGCTGCGCGAACCCCATCCGGTCGAACGCGCGGGTTGAGCGATGCGTAGCAGGCGGGGCGTGCCCGTTCGAACGGCGCGCCCCGTGCGCGTTTTCGCGAGGTAGGTAGAACAACTGATCAAGTCGTCGAAGCACGAAAAAAGAAACGATCGACGCCATTGGTCGTGGCGATTTTGGCGACGTTGCCGGCGTGCATATCGAGCGAGTAACATCCACCAACCCGATCACGCGGGTCGCGGGCACGGGCCGCCCGCCGGACAGTTCAAATAGTGAGAAAGGAGCACAAGGTGGATATTCTGCGCAGTCTCCTCGGCATGCTGTTTCTGTTGCTGGTCGCGTATCTGCTGTCGAACAACCGCCGCGCGGTCAGTGGGCGGACCATGATCGCCGCGCTGCTCACGCAGTTCGCGATCGGCGCGCTCGTGCTGTTCGTGCCGTCGGGTCGCGCGGCGCTGGCCGCGGCCGCGAACGGCGTCAACCGCGTGCTCGACATGGGCAATCACGGCATCGCGTTCGTGTTCGGCGGTCTGGTCGACGCACGGATGTTCCAGTTGTTCGGCGACGGCGGGTTCGTGTTCGGCCTGCGCGTGCTGCCGATGATCATCTTCGTCACCGCGCTGATCTCGGTGCTGTACTACATCGGCGTGATGAAGTGGATCGTCGCGATCCTCGGTGCGGGGCTCGCCAGGGTGCTCGGCGTGAGCCGCATCGAGGCGTGTTCGGCCGTCGCGACGATCTTCCTCGGGCAAAGCGAGATGCCCGCGCTCGTGAAGCCGTTCGTGCGCAACATGACGAGCGCCGAGATCTTCACGGTGATGGCGAGCGGGATGGCATCGGTCGCGGGCTCGGTGCTGGTCGGATATGCCGGCCTCGGCGTGAAGATGGAGTACCTGCTCGCCGCGTCGTTCATGGCGGTGCCGGGCGGGCTGCTGTTCGGCAAGCTGCTGTTTCCGACCGTCGAACCGAGCCGCGTGGTGGTCGACGGTCTCGATTTCGACGACAAGCGCGCCGCCAACGTGATCGAGGCGGCCGCCTCCGGTGCATCGGTCGGGCTGCGCATCGCGATCAACGTCGGCGCAATGCTGATCGCGTTCGTCGGGCTCATCGCGCTGATGAACCTGATCGTCGGTGGCGCGGCCGCGTTCGTGGGCTTTCCGCAGGTCACGCTGGTCGGCATCATCGGCCACCTGTTCGCGCCGCTCGCGTGGATCATCGGCGTGCCGTGGCACGATGCGGCGCTGGCCGGCAACTTCATCGGCGAGAAGCTGATCTTCAACGAATTCGTCGCGTACGGCGACCTGTCGCCGTACCTGAAGGGCGGCGCGCATGCGGCGGCGGCCGGCCTGCAGGTGCTCGACCCGAAGACGCTCGCGATCGTGTCGTTCGCGCTGTGCGGCTTCGCGAACTTCTCGTCGATCGCGATTCTCGCCGGCGGCTTCAGCGCGGTCGCGCCCGAGCGCCGCTCGGACGTCGCGCGCCTCGGCTTGCGCGCGCTGACGGCGGCGACGCTGTCGAACCTGATGAGCGCGGCGATTGCCGGCCTGTTTTTCTCGCTGCATTGACAGTAGACTCCGACCGATCGAAGCGAGGCAACGATGTTTCTACCGCAGGAATTCATTCGCAGGAAGCGCGACGGGCAGCCGCTCGATCGCGACGGGATGGCCGCGTTCGTGCGCGGCGTGACCGACGGCAGCGTGACCGAGGGCCAGGTGGCCGCGTTCGCGATGGCCGTGTATTTCAACGACCTGAGCACCGACGAGCGCGTCGCGCTGACGCTCGCGCAGCGCGATTCGGGCGACGTGCTCGACTGGCGCGCGCTCGATCTCGACGGGCCGGTGATCGACAAGCATTCGACGGGCGGCGTCGGCGACGTCGTGTCGCTGATGCTCGGGCCGATGGTGGCCGCGTGCGGCGGCTACGTGCCGATGATCTCGGGGCGCGGGCTCGGTCACACCGGCGGCACGCTCGACAAGCTCAGCGCGATTCCCGGTTACGACGTGATGCCCGCCACGGACGCGTTTCGTCGCACGGTGCGCGAGGTCGGCGTCGCGATCATCGGGCAGACCGCGCGGCTCGCGCCGGCCGACAAGCGCATCTATGCGATCCGCGACGTGACGGCGACCGTCGAATCGGTCGCGATGATCACCGCGTCGATCCTGTCGAAGAAACTCGCGGCCGGGCTCGACGGGCTCGTGATGGACGTCAAGGTCGGCTCCGGCGCGTTCATGCCGACCGCGGAGAAATCGGCGGAACTGGCCCGCAGCATCGTCGACGTCGGCAACGGCGCCGGCATGAAGACGACTGCGATCCTCACCGACATGAACCAGTCGCTCGCGCCGTGCGCGGGCAACGCGCTCGAGGTTGCGTGCGCGATCGACTACCTGACCGGCAAGTCGCGTCCCGCGCGGTTGCACGACGTGACGATGGCGTTGTCGGCCGAGTTGCTCGTGACCGGCGGGCTGGCGCGCGACGTCGGCCACGCGCGCGAGAAGCTGCAGCAGGCGCTCGATTCGGGCGCGGCGGCCGAGCGTTTCGCGCGCATGGTCGTCGCGCTCGGTGGCCCCGCCGACCTGCTCGACGCGCCCGCACGGCATCTGGCGCGCGCGGTGGTGATCGTGCCGGTTCCGGCGCCTGCGAGCGGCGTGGTGCAGCGCGTCGATTGCCGCGCGCTCGGGCTGGCGGTGGTCGCGCTCGGCGGCGGCCGCACGCGCGCGGAGGATGCGATCGACGTCAGCGTCGGCCTGTCGGCGCTCGCGGAGATCGGGCAACGCGTCGAGGCCGGCGAGCCGCTCGGTTTCGTGCACGCCCGCGACGAAGCGACCGCGGCGCACGCGGCGGATGCGATTCGCCGCGGCTACGTGCTCGGCGACACGGGCGAAGTGCCGCCGACCCTTTACCAGCGGGTCGACTGACCCTGCTCCCGGAGGCCTCACCACGATGGAACGAGACGAACTGATCGAACAGGCGAAGGCGGCGCGCGAGCGCGCGTATGCGCCGTACTCGCGCTTCAAGGTCGGCGCGGCGCTGCAGGCGCGCGACGGCACGGTTTTCCACGGCTGCAACGTCGAGAACGCGTCGTACGGACTGTGCAATTGCGCGGAACGCACGGCGTTGTTCGCGGCGATCGCCGCCGGCTATCGGCCCGGGGATTTCGCGCGGCTCGCGGTCGTCGGCGACACGGACGGCCCGATCGCGCCGTGCGGCGCGTGTCGTCAGGTGATCATCGAGATCGGCAAGCCCGACATCGAAGTGATCCTGACCAACCTGAAAGGGACCGTCGAGATCACGACGGCCCGCGCGTTGCTGCCGGGCGCGTTCATGCTGTAACCGCACGCGCCGCGGCGAGACGCGCGCGTCGCCTCATGCGCTGTCACGCGCGTCGCGGATCGGGATCACGGTGCGCGCGCCGCACTGGCGCAGCAGATCGCGCAGCTCGTTGATGACCGGGAACACCTCGTGATTCCAGTCGGCGCCCTGCCGGTCATGCGCTTCCTGCTCTCGTTCGACGATCCAGCGATCCTCGCGGAAGATGCGCTCGGTGAACCACACGAGCAGCGGCCACGCGAGATCGAGCGCGAACGGGATGCCGGGCTTGTGGATCGACAGCAGCCCGAACGTGCGGTTGGTGCGCTGCTCGGCGTCGAGCGGCACGTAGACGATCCACAGGTCCATCACGAGCGTGCCTTCGCTCGACCGGATCCGCAGCGTCTGGTACGGATACTCGGTGCGCACCGTCATCACGCTCTTGTTGGCCTGGTCGCCGGGCTTCTTGCTCGAACCGAACACGAGCGCCTCGCCGACCGGCTGCTTGCCTTCCATCCGCGCGAACGTGTAGTCGACCTCGACCCAGTCGTCGCCGCGGCGGCGGCCCACGGAGCGTGCGCGCATCTGGCCCATCTGCTTGCGGTGCAGGAACTGATGGTTCATGTCCATCAGGTTCTCGTGCATGAACGAATAGTGGCACTTGACTTCGCGGCCGAAGCGGCGTGTCTTGAACGCTCGATCGTCCGCCGATTCGAGCGCGGGGAACGGTCGTGCCTCGGCGAGCGTGGCGTCGCCCGGGAACACGAAGATCAGCCCGTGCGCCTCGCGGCACGGATACGCGCGCACGCCGTTGGGCAAGCGTTCGCGGCCGAGGTAGGGCACGTCGACACAGCGGCCGCTGTCGCACGCGTAGGTCCAGCCGTGATAGCAGCAGCGCAGCGTTTCGCCGCTCACGACGCCTGCGTGCAGCGGCACCTGGCGGTGCGCGCAACGATCTTCGAGCGCATACACGGCGCCCGATTCGGTGCGTACGAGCACGATCGGATCGCCGGCGAAGCGCACGCCGAGCGTCTTGCCGCGCTTGAGCTCGCGCGACCACGCGAGCGGGTACCAGTGATCGGGGTGAATGGGCACGCGGCGCAGGTCGCGCACGACCGCGCCGGTGGACGGTTCTTCGAGGGTATTGCTGTCAGGCAAAGGCACTGCGCGCATGCGTGACGCCTCCTGGCTGGGCGGGTGGTCCGGATGCCGCATCATGCGGCGAGGATCAGGAGAAGTCTACGCGAAGTTGCCGGCCGCGGCGGACGCGATGCGGGTTTGCCCCGGCGTCGCGTCCGCCGATTCGTTGATGCGGCGCAAAGCGGCCGCTGCCGGCGCCTGGCGTGGCGGGCCGGCCCGGCAGTGCGGCGGGCGGCCTCCCGTCGCGCGGCAGGGTGAGTGACCCGCGGCTCACAAGCGCGCTTCGCGCCACAGCACCGCGTCGGCACGGTACAGCGCCGGGAAGCGCTGCTTCAGCCCGGCGACCTTCGGCAGGTCGTTGAACGCGATATACGGCGCATCCGGATGCAGTTCGAGGTAGTTCTGATGATAGGCCTCGGCCGGATAGAACCCCTTGTAGGCTTCCACGCGCGTGACCACGGGCGCCGGAAACACATGCGCGCTGCCGAGCTGCGCGATGTACGCGGTCGCGACCGCGCGTTGCTGCGCGGTGGTCGGGAAGATCGCGGACCGGTACTGCGAGCCTTCGTCGGGGCCCTGCCGGTTCAGCTCGGTCGGGTCGTGCGCGACCGAGAAGAACACCTGCAGCAGCCGGCCGTACGTAATCTGCGTCGGGTCGTAGACGATCCGCACCGATTCCGCGTGCCCCGTCAGCCCCGAGCCGACGAGCGCGTAGTGCGCGGTTTCGGACGCGCCTCCCGCATAGCCGGCGGTGACCTGCTTCACGCCCTTCACGTGCTCGAACACGCCCTGCACGCCCCAGAAGCAGCCGCCGGCGAGCACGGCCGTTTCGTCGTGCGACGCGCCGGGCGTTTCGTCGAGCGTCGGTGCGGGCACGGTGCGCATCGGCTCCGCGGAATTGACGATGCGCTGGTAGCCGAACACGGCGGCGGCTGCCACGGCAACGGCGCCGATGCGGCGCAGCATGGCCGCGCGCCGTCGTGCGGCGGCATCGCGGGTGGGGATCGGGATCATCTCTTGCTCCTTCGGACTGCGTTGAAAAAAGCCGGTGCTCGGAGGGCGGTGGCGCGCGCAATCAACCGAACGTGAACGCGTACGCATCGACGCCCGGATCGAGGAACTCGATCGCGAATGTGCGATCGGCGATCGCGCCCGGCTGCCGGACGAGCTGGTACAGGCGCTGGCCGGTGACGGTGCCGTAGCCTTGCGCATCGACGTCGGCGCCATGCGCGGCCCCGGGCGCCGCGCCGTCGAGCGTCACCCGAAAGCGCACGGGCCGGCCGTTCGCACCGGGGCCGAGCACGAGGTGCAGGTCGCGCGCATGGAAGCGGTAGACGATCCGGCCATCCGGTGCGGCCAGCGACGCGCGTTCGGCGCCGACGTTCCACGTGCCCGCGAGACCCCAGCCGTTGAGATCCGGGCTGCCCGGCGCGTCGTAGCGGTGCGCCGCGTCGCGCACGACGCCGCCCGGCGACGCGAAGCTTTCCGCGCGCGCATAGCCGACGTAGGTTTCGGGCGAACGGACGTCCGCGCTGTCGGCGGCGGCGAGCGCACCCTTCGCGGGCGCGCCGGCGAGCCCGAGCGGCACGTTCAGCGCGTCCGGATGGCCGGCTTCGGCGAGCAGCGACTGGATCGCGCGTTCGGACTGTGCGTATTCGCCTTCGCCGAAGTGGTGATGGCGGATCCGCCCTTGCGCGTCGATGAAGTAGTGCGCGGGCCAGTATTCGTTGTTGAATGCGCGCCAGATCGCATAGCCGTTGTCGATCGCGACCGGGTAGTCGATGCCGAGGTCGTGCACGGCCTTCTTCACGTTGCCGATGTCGCGCTCGAACGCGAACTCCGGCGCGTGCACGCCGATCACGACGAGTCCGTACGGCGCGTATTTGCGTGCCCAGGCGGTCGTGTACGGCAGCGTGCGCAGGCAGTTGATGCACGAATACGTCCAGAAATCGACCAGCACGACCTTGCCGCGCAGGCCGGCCGCCGTCAGCGGCGGCGAGTTCAGCCACTGCACCGCGCCGTCGAGCGACGGCAGCGTACCTTCGACGGGCAGCGCGGCCGCGGTCCCGCCGGCCGCGCGCATCATCGCGCTGCCGGCCATTGCAGCGCCGCCGGCCTGCGGGCCATCCGTCGCGGCGGCCATCATCGCGCCGCCCGTCGCGTTGTCGGCGGCGCCGGTCGCCGGCGTTGCCGCCGGCGCGCCGTTCGAGCGCCCGCCGAGGCGGTCGACGAGCTTCGTTTCGAGCCCGCCGGTGGTGACGGTCGACAGCTGCGCCAGGGCGCCGGTGTCGAGGCCGAGCGCGATCGCGCCGACACCGGCCAGCAGCGCCGCGCCGATCCCGCGCCGGATCCATTCGCCGGCGCCGAGCGAGCGCTTCATCGCGGCGAACACCTTGCCGCCGATCACGAGCGCGACGCCGAGCGAGGTCGCCGCGCCGGCCGCATACGCGACGAGCAGCAGCGTCGTGCCGACGCTCGCGCCGCGCAATGCGGCGCCGGTCAGCACGAGACCGAGGATCGGGCCCGCGCACGGCGCCCACAGCAGGCCCGTCGCGACGCCGAGCAGCAGCGACGACGCCGGGCCGGCCGGGCGGCCGTCGCGTTGTGCGAATCCGGTGAGCCGGTTGCCGGCGGCGACCAGCGGGCGCGTCAGGTGTTCCGCGAAGCGCGGCATCAGCAGCGTCAGGCCGAACACCGCGAGCAGCACGATCGCGATCCAGCGGCCGGCCTGGTTGGCCTGCGCGACCCAGCCGCCGCCGACGGCGGCGAGCGTCGCGACGACGGCGAACGTGAGCGCCATGCCGGCGAGCAGCGGCAGGCCGGTGCGCACGAACGGCTGGTCGGCGCGCGCGAACACGAACGGCAGCACGGGCAGGATGCACGGGCTCAGGATCGTGAGCACGCCGCCGAGATAGGCAAGGACGATGAGCAGCATGATGCGTTCTCCAGTCGGTCGGGGGGCCGGATCAGGCGGCAGCCGGGTGGAAGGCGAGCGCGACGCCGTTCATGCAGTAGCGCAGGCCGGTCGGCGCCGGGCCGTCGTCGAACACATGGCCGAGATGGCCGCCGCAGCGGCGGCAGTGCACTTCGGTGCGGACCATCCCGAACGACGCGTCGGTGTCGGTGCCGACCGCGTGGTCGAGCGGTTTCCAGAAGCTCGGCCAGCCCGTATGGCTGTCGAACTTGGTGGCCGACGAGAACAGCGCGAGGTCGCAGCCGGCGCACGCGAACGTGCCGGGCCGGTGCTCGGCGTTCAGCGGGCTGCTGTACGGCCGCTCGGTGCCGGCTTCGCGCAGGACCGTGTATTGGGCGGGCGTGAGCCGGCGATGCCATTCGGCGTCGCTGAGCGTGATCTCGAACGGGGCGGCCTTCGATGAGCTGGCCGGCGGCGCGGCGAACGCGCGGCCGACCAGCGCGCGGCGGCCGGCGGACGACAGCGCCGCGAGCGCGGCGAGACCGGTGGCGCCGGCGAACAGCAGATGTCTGCGGGTGGGCATGATGGGCTCCTGGAAGCAGGTCCTGAAAACATGCGCCCATCGTAGGCAGCGGCCGGTGTCGAAGTCCTCACGGAAAGTTAAATGAATTGTGATTATTTTCCGGGTGTTCCGGCCAAGTCCGGTGAAATCCATCAAAGCCCCGTCTGACAAGGGTTTGCAGGGTATTCGTGGTCCGTCCACTTCCGCGGAAATCCCGCACGAGCCGCAACTTTTTAGTGTCTTTTTAGTGTTCGTGGTGTGGGGCAGGCTCTGCTTGGGATGCACGAGCCGACCCGATGACGAAATCAATGGAGGGCGATCATGGGTGCACTGACGGTCAGGCAAATCGAAGCCGCAAGGGCGACCGGAAAGCGGTATTTCCTGTCGGATGGGCGTGGACTGTTCCTGCGTGTCGGCCCGGCCGGCGGAAAGATCTGGTTTGTTCGCGCCAGCATCAACGGCAAGCCGCTCGGCAAGGCGTGGGCACGCTCGACCACAGATGCGCAGCTGTTCCTCGAGGATGCACGCGCAGCGGCGGCGACGATTCGTTCACAAGCGCACGACGGTGTGGACTATCTCGAAGCGAAGAAGCGTGAATGCCAGGCGAGGGTTTAAAAAGGCGGCGATGGCGGACCTCACGTTCGGCGACTTATTCGACGCGTGGTTCGCGACCATCAACAAGAAGCGCGGCAAGAAAGGCCGGAAGGATGGCGGTAAGTCGCTTCGAAGTGCGATGGAAAAACATATGCTGCCGTCTCTCCGTACATACAGGATCGCAGGCGTGTTTGCGTCGAACGTTCTGCCGCTGCTTACCGCGATTTCCGACGGGGGACACAACCGGCAAGCGGTCGAGATGTTGATCACGATCCAGCAAATGATTCGGTGGGGCGAACGAAATCAGCCGTGGAAGCGATTGCTGATCGATTGCGATGTGCTCGCGCTTGCAAAAGAGGATGTCGTTTCAGGTGATTACGACCCGGTGCGTGGCAATGAGCGTAACCGGACGCTTACGGACGACGAAATCCGACTACTCGGTGACCTGATTCCAGCCGTGCGGCTTCCACGTTCCATTGAGTCAGCGGTATGGGTGATGCTTGCGTGCGGAACACGCGTCGGCGAAACGCTCCTGACGCGCTGGACCGATCTCGACTTCAAGGCACGGACGTGGACAATTCCAAAGGAACGCACGAAGTCGAACGCGGCGATCACGATTCATCTGTCCGATTTCGTTCTTGCACAGTTTGCAGCGCAGCAGGTCGTGCGCGCCGGCATGCCTGAAGGCGACGCACGCCGCGAATATGTGTTTCCGTCGGAGAAGGGCAAACTTCCGCACGTCAGTATTCATACGACCTGCGGGGCGATCCATGACCGGCAACGCCCGAAGGATGCACCTACCGAAGGCCGCACAAGGGCAACCGATGCACTCACAGTCCCGGGTGGCCAATGGAAATGTCATGACCTGCGCCGGACGTGCGCAACGATGATGCAGTCGCTCGGCATCGCAGAAAGCATCGTGCATCGATGCTTGAACCACGCGCGCAATGATCCGCTTGATCGAATCTATTTGCAGTTCGACTATGACGCGCAGATGCGCGATGCGTGGCGGCGATGGGGCGACCGTTTGTCGGTATTGCTTGGCACGAGTACAGAAAACGTACGCTTTCTGTTCGCGCCGTAGTCGGGGAGCGTTTCTCCGCAGAGGGAAGAGGGAATATGTAACCCTGATAATACGAGTTATCACGGTTAAAGGTGCCCGAGAATCGACGGGGATGCCGTGCTTCATTCCTGTTCCCTCGAGACATTCCATCGGTGTGGGGCGCCTATAGGGGCAAGTGCGGTGGCCGCCGGGTACCGATGGTCGTGCCCGTGGTCCGCAGTGGTAAGTGCGCAGGTTGCCACGAGCGGAAGAGTGCAGGTTCTGGCGGGTACTGGCTGCATCGGCCGCCCTGCGGTTTGCGTGTTGACCGTTGGATGCGGTAGGGTGCGACTTTGACTTTATGATCCGGACAAGTCCATGAACAAACAGGAACTCATCGACGCGGTCGTCGCGGGCGCGGGTGTCAGCAAAAGCGACGCGAGCAAAACTGTTCAGGCGGTGCTGGATGCGATCACGGACGCGGTGAGCCGCGACGAAGCGGTGCAGCTCATCGGCTTCGGGGCATTTTCGCGGGGGCAGCGCTCAGCGCGTACCGGTCGCAATCCGACGACGGGCGAGGAGATCGCTATTGCCGCAGCAAATACTGTGAAGTTCGCCGCCGGTAAGGCGTTTAAGGACGCAGTGAACGGATCGTGACATCGTGCGAGTTGCGCCTGGCCGCCTAGGCGGGGTCGCCTCCGTGAGAACGCCAGTGTCGTCGCGTTCGTGCGGGTGCACGAGTCTGACTTGATTTGCCGGTCTACCGAATTGTGCAGACAGTGTCTGCACAATTCGGTAGACCGGCTCCAAGTTCGCGACAAACGTGGAGCGCGCCTCAGTCCAGCAATAGCGACTCGTCCGCTGTTCGTGAGTTCGTATACGCGGAACGGAGCTTCGCCGACGCGTGGCGTCAGCGATACCCGCTGGACCACTCGTTCTGTTGTTTGGGCCGTTGATTAAGCAATGCGAAAACACTGTCCCGTGCGCCGCCGCGCGATGACGAAGCGCAATTGCACCCACTTCCCGCCGACAAAATCCGCCGCTTGTCGCTCAAGCACCATCTCGCGTTTGCAGCGCTATGTGGCGGATGCGGCGACGTTGAGTTGATCGCCACGCTGTCCAATATGCTCGCACCTGCGTTTTACCCGCGTGCGGACTGCAATGCCGAACTATATCGCTGCGCGGATTCCGCCCTCGCTCAATGCGTTGCGCGGGTAGAGTGCGGGCGCTCGTGGGCCTTAACGGACGCTGAGCGGACTGCATTCGAACCGTTGCGTCTTGTCCATGACGAGCAACTTGCTGCAGTGCCTGTCCATCGCTACCTTGAAACGCATGGAATGCATGCGACAGGTTCTCGAAGCCATCAACGTTACTGCGTGCCTGAGCGTGTATGTACAGCCGATTTCTCCGAGTGGAATCCTCACCTCTCTCGAGATGCTCGACGCGGAGAAAGGGATACCCTTGGATCCTACGGCTGCCCGTTTCTTCAACGATCTCGATTTCGAAGTATTCGAGTATCACGCAACACATAAGCCATTCATTCAAGCGGATGTAATTTTCTATCGACCCGACAAATAAGTAGGAATGCGATAGAAGTTGGTTTGACAGCATTAACCATTTTTGAGATTCGTGAGATCCGCCGTTCTGTACACTCGCGTGTGAGGGCAAAGTGAAATTACCACTTAGCAAGCGTGCGTAGGGATAAAGAAAGGTATGCGGATGGATGTGCGTAATCTAATGCATTTCATTCGAGGCGGGTTGATTCAGCAAGACCGGCTTCTCAAGCTTGACACGTCATTGGGACACGACATGTTGCTCCCGCACCAGATGATCGGTGATGTGCGA